>NZ_JBXWOX010000007.1:0-233494 GCF_059611125.1 Ruegeria sp. CDSB029 | reverse complement strand
ACAGGCATCTCCCAACCAGCAAAGTCAACAAGCTTACCCCCCAACTCAACGTGCAAGTCATACAAGGGGGTGCGTTTTAAATCGGTCATTTCCTCAACCTTTCAATCAGCGAGATTGGTCACGAACGACCATGACGGTGCAATGCGCGTTGCGTACGACACGGGCGAGGTTCGGGCCAATTTCATAATTCGGGAAATCGCCTTTGGTCGACGCCATGACGATCAGATCAAAGCCGTCCTTGTAGGCCAGCTTCAGGATTTCGCGGTAGACGCTGCCTTCTTCGATGTGAATTGCAACGTCGGAGGCATTGGCATGATCCAGAACGGCCTGAACCGCATTACGCACGTGCTCTTTGGCACCGGCGCCATAGTTGGCGGGCAGGTTCGGCAGCTGGATGATCTCGGGAATGACGGCAACCGCATGCAGTTCAGCACCGTAGAACTTTGCTTGTTCCAATGCGGTCGGCAGGGCCAATTTCCACGAGCGTTCGTCAGTGTGGTCAATAGGCAGCAGGATTTTCGTGGCCATCACGTCTCTCCTCGAGATATGGAATTCTGTTTGAATGCGGGGGGCCGACGCGGCCCCCCCCGTTTTCTTTTGGGGCCGTATTACTCGGCAGGTGTTCCGCCCGGTTCTTCGGACTTGCCACCCGAGGCAAAGAACTCTTTCGTCAGTTTGAAGACGATCGGGCTCAACAGGGCCAGGGCGATCAGGTTCGGGATGGCCATCATGGCGTTCAGCGTATCCGCCAACAGCCAGACAAAGCCCAGATCCGCAGTTGCGCCGAAGTAGATCGCGACGATCCACAGGATGCGGTAGGGGAGCAGGGATTTGACACCCAGCAGGAACTCGACGCATTTCTCGCCATAGAACGACCAACCCAGGATGGTGGTGAAGGCAAAGATCGACAGCGCGATTGCGATCAAGTGACCGCCGCCCGGCAGAGAGGTCGCAAATGCCAGTGAGGTCAGGGCAGCGCCCGATTCACCCGAGGTCCATGCGCCTGTCGAAATGATCGCCAGACCAGTGATCGAGCAGACGATGATGGTGTCGATGAACGTACCGAGCATCGCGATCAGGCCCTGGTTGACCGGACCTTTGGTCTCGGCCGCTGCGTGTGCAATCGGAGCCGAACCCAGACCGGCTTCGTTCGAGAACACGCCCCGTGCCACACCAAAGCGGATCGCGGCCCATACGGCTGCACCTGCGAAACCACCTTCGGCCGCCGAAGGAGTGAAGGCATAGGTGAAGACCAGCGACAGCGCGTTGCCAATCTCGCCAATGTTGATGATCAGAACCAGCAGGCCGGCGATGATGTAGGCAATTGCCATGGCCGGAACCAATTTACCGGCAACCGCACCGATGCGGGTAATGCCACCCAGAATAACGGCTGCGGTCAGCACCATCAGAACAACGCCAGTGACCGAGGTGTTCACGCCGAAGTTCGATTCCAGAACCTGAGCAACACCGTTGGCTTGTACGCCGTTACCGATGCCGAAGGCCGCGATTGCGCCGAACAGGGCAAATGCTACGCCCAGCCAGGCCCATTTTGCGCCGAGGCCGTTTTTGATGTAGTACATCGGGCCGCCAACAAAGTTACCGAGCTCGTCTTTTTCACGGTATTTCACCGCGCAGACAGCCTCGGCATATTTGGTGGCCATGCCCACCAGGGCGGTCATCCACATCCAGAACAAGGCGCCCGGACCGCCCAGGAAGACAGCAGTGGCCACACCGGCGATGTTACCCGTACCGATGGTCGCCGACAGCGAAGTCATCAGCGCGTTGAACGGGCTGATTTGTCCATCGCCCTGACCCTCACGGCCTGCAAACAAAAGCTTGAAGCCTGTGCCAATGCGCAGGATCGGCATGAATTTCAGCCCTACCTGCAGAAAGAAGCCGACGCCAAGGATGAGGACCAGCATTAGCGGCCCCCATACGACGCCATTGATGGCTCCTACGATTGAATTTAACGCTTCCATGGTTTCCCTCCCATTTGCGTTTGGTTTATGCCCCGTTGGCGATGGCCCGCTGGCGGGCCTGCTTGAGGGCGGCAAAATCTTCGTCGGCATGGAACGACGAACGTGTCAGCGGCGTCGCCGACACATGCAAAAAGCCCTTGGACCTTGCGATCTGTTCCAGTTGGGCGAACTCTTCCGGTGACCAGAACCGGTCAATCGGGTGGTGTTTTGGTGTCGGCTGCAGGTACTGACCCACGGTCAGAAAATCGACCTGTACGGCGCGCAGGTCGTCCATCACCTGTCGAACGTCGTTCAGGCTTTCGCCCAGGCCAACCATCAGGCCGGATTTCGTGAAGATTTCTGGGTTTGCGCGCTTGGCATCATCCAGAAGTCGCAGTGAAGAATAGTAGCGCGCGCCAGGGCGCACCGTCGGATACAAGTGCGGAACGGTTTCCAGATTGTGGTTGAACACGTCCGGGGCAGCATCGAACACCACATCTGCAGCAGTGCCTTTGCCCAGAAAGTCGGGGGTCAAAACCTCGACCGTGGCTTCGGGGTTTTGATGACGCACAGCGCGGATTGTCTGGGCGATATGTTCGGCTCCGCCATCCGCCAGATCGTCGCGGTCAACGGATGTAATGACCACATGGCGCAAGGCCAGCTTCTTCACAGCTGCCGCGACGCGGCCCGGTTCAAACACGTCCAGCGCATCTGGGCGACCGGTGGAAACGTTGCAGAAGGAACAGCCGCGCGTGCAGACCTCGCCCATGATCATCATGGTGGCGTGGCGCTTGGACCAGCATTCGCCAATATTGGGGCAGGCGGCCTCTTCGCAGACCGTTGCCAGATTGTGGTCGCGCATCAGGCGACGGGTCTCGTAATATTCGGGCCCGTCGATCTTTTTCTTGCGAATCCACTTCGGCTTTCGCGGGATGACACTGCCGGCCTTCTTGGCCTTTTCCGGGTGGCGGGTGCGAAGCTGGATGGTCATCTGGCTGTTCCCTCTCAGGCGTGGATTGCGCGGCCCATGGCGTCCAGGCAGGCTTCCTTGACGGCCTCGCCCATTGCCGGATGCGCATGACAGGTTGAGGCGACTTCAGCGACGGTTGCGCCCTTGGTCATGGCCAGAACCAGCTCGGCGATCAGGTCACCGCCATGTGCGCCGCAGATATGCGCGCCCAGGATATTGCCATTTGGGTCGGCCAGTACTTTGACGGCACCGTCCGTCTCACCGGTCGAGCGCGCACGTGAGTTGGCCATGAAGGCAAACTTGCCAACCGAATATTCGGTGCCAGCCTCTTTCAGTGCTTCCTCGGTCAAACCGACCGAGGCGACTTCGGGGTCAGTATACACAACGCCCGGAACGGTGTTGTAGTCCACATGACCGGCTTCACCTGCCAGCATCTCGACACAGGCGACGCCGTCTTCTTCGGCCTTGTGGGCAAGCATCGGGCCGGGGACACAATCGCCGATCGCATAGATGCCGGGAACCGAGGTGCGGAACGACGTGTCCACTTGAATGAAGCCGCGCGGGTCGAGGGCTATCCCCAGATCTTCCAACCCAAGCCCGCGCGATACGGGGCGGCGTCCGACGGCGATCAGAACCTTGTCGGCTTCGATCACCTCTTCCTTGTCTTTGCCGACCCGGTCCAATGTCAGCGTCAGCCCAACGTTGGTTTTGTCGATAGTTTTCAGTGCGCGTCCCAGCTGAAACTTCAGGCCACGCTTTGACAGGGCGCGCTGTGCGAGTTTTGCTATCTCGCCGTCGATTCCGGGCAGAATGCGGTCAAGATATTCAACAACTGTGACCTTCGCGCCCAACCGGGACCAGACCTGTCCAAGTTCCAGACCGATCACGCCAGCACCGACGACCACCAGATGTTCGGGAACAGCATCCAGCGCGATCGCTCCGGTCGAGCTTAGGATATCCTGCTCGTCAATCTCGATCCCGTTTAGCGGGGTTGGCTCGGAACCGGTGGCGATCAGGATGTTTTTGGCTTCATAAACATCGTCGCCAACTTTGACCTGCCCGTCAGAGGGGATACTGGCCCAGCCTTCGATCAGATCGACGCCGTTTTTCTTGAACAGGAACGCAATGCCCTTGGTCAGGTCGCCTACGATCTTGTCCTTGCGACCCATCATCGAGCTCAGGTCGATGCTGGCCCCCTCGACAGCAATGCCATGGGAGGAGAGATGTGCAAGCTCGGCATATTTGGCCGAGGAGGTCAGCAACGCTTTGGAGGGTATGCACCCCACATTCAGACAGGTTCCGCCAAGCGAACCGCGGCCTTCGACACAGGCAACTTTCATGCCCAGCTGTGCTGCGCGGATTGCTGCAACATATCCGCCGGGTCCGCCCCCGATGACGATTAGGTCGTAGATACTCATTTAACGGTCTTTCAGTAGATCGGGTGGCTGGCGCAGAGTGCGCGGACTTTTTCGCGGGTTTCGGCTTCGATCTTCGCGTCGCCCTCAGGGGACTGGGCTAAGGCCTCGAGCACGTCGCCGATCAGGTGACCGATCTGTTTGAACTCTTCCGGTCCAAACCCGCGGCTGCAGCCTGCTGCGGTACCCAGCCGGATACCGCTGGTCACGGTAGGTTTTTGCGGATCGCCCGGCACGCTGTTCTTGTTGCAGGTGAAACCGGCACGCTCCAGCGCGGCTTCTGCGTCTTTGCCGGTCACGCCCAGCGGGCGCAAATCGACCAGCATCAGGTGGTTTTCCGTGCCGCCCGAAACGATGTCACATCCACGCGCCATCATGACGTTTGCCAGCGCCGATGCGCTATCCACAACGCTTTGCATGTAGTCCTTGAATTCGGGCTTTAGCGCCTCGCCAAACGCGACAGCCTTACCGGCAATCACATGCATCAGGGGGCCGCCCTGAAGGCCGGGGAATACGGCCGAATTCATCTTTTTCGCCAGCGCCTCGTCATTCGTCAGAATGATCCCGCCGCGCGGACCGCGCAGGGTTTTGTGTGTGGTCGAGGTAACCACATGCGCGTGGCCGATAGGCGAGGGGTGCAGCCCGGTTGCGACCAGACCGGCGATATGGGCCATGTCCGCCAGCAGCCAAGCGCCGACCTCATCCGCAATGGCGCGGAAGCGGGCAAAATCGATCTTTTGCGAATAGGCGGATGCGCCCGCGATGATCAGTTGCGGCTTTTCGGCCTTGGCCAGCTCTGCAACCTGATCATAGTCAATCAGACCGGCATCGGTCAGCCCGTACTGAACCGGGCGGAACCACTTGCCGGATTGTGCTGGTTTGGCGCCGTGCGTCAGGTGGCCACCTGCATCCAGTGACATGCCCAGGATCGTGTCGCCGGGGCTGAGCAGGGCCAATTTAACAGCGCCGTTTGCCTGCGCGCCCGAATGCGGCTGTACGTTGGCGTATTCGCAGCCGAACAGTTGTTTCAGACGATCGATGGCCTCGGATTCAACTTCGTCTACAAATTCGCAGCCGCCATAGTAGCGACGGCCAGGGTATCCTTCGGCGTATTTGTTGGTCAGGACTGACCCCTGCGCGTCGATCACAGCTTGCGAGACAATATTCTCGGACGCGATCAATTCGATCTGTTCAGCCTGACGTTTGCCTTCTCGCGCAATTGACGCTGCGACAACCGGATCAGCTTCGGTAAGCGACGTTTTGAACATGGTTTCCTCCTCAGGCACCGAATCCTCAGTACGAAATTTTGTTTCCTATAGTGGAAATCGTGCAGATAAAGCAACATATATCTCACATTTGTGAAGTTGTGTGGTTTGAGGGAAATCTGTAACCTCTGATAAAACAGGGAGATTTTTATGGGCGACGAGACTCGCGGTGATGTTTCCTCACCGGAAGATCAGGACGAAGGTGAGGTTCTGGGGCGTTCCATACGCGATGCACGACGTGCAAAAGGCTGGACTTTGGAGGAAGCTGGACGCGCGGCGGGAATCGGTCGGTCCACGCTGTCGAAGATCGAGAACAACCAGACGCGGCCAAGTTTCGACATCGTGCGCAGGCTGACACAGGCGCTGGATATGAGCACCCCTCAGCTGTTTCTGCAGTCCGGGCAATCGGGGATTTCGGGAAGGCGCGACTTTACCCCGAAAGGTGAAGGCGAGATAAAAAGCACGCCGACCTATTTACATGAATTGCTGTGTCCCGAGCTGACCAGTAAGAGGATGCTGCCCTATATCGCGACAATCAAAGCCCGCGACCTGTCAGAGTTCGAAAACTGGATCCGGCATACGGGTGAAGAGTTCATGTATGTCATCAGCGGCGAGCTGATCTTTGTATCAGAGCATTATCGCCCCCTGCCGATGAAGGCTGGTGACTCGCTTTATTATGACAGCGGGATGGGGCACGGGTGCATTTCAACCAGTGAGGAAGATGCGAAAGTGCTGTGGGTGTCACTCGAATAAGCACGACGCACAAGGCATGAATAAAAGCGGCCCCAGCGGCCGCTTTTTTTTGGATAAGACGGTCACCGGGTCAGGTGTGGCCCAGTACCTTGCGGGCAACGCGGAAACACTCCAGCGCTTGTGGGACACCACAGTAGATGCCAATCACGTGGATGATGGCTCGGATTTCCTCGGGCGAGACGCCGTTGTTGATCGCGCCTTTGCAGTGAATTTCCCATTCATGCATCTTCCCAAGCGCGCCGATCATGGACAGGTTCATCATCGACCGCGTCTTGGCGTCGATCACGTCATCGCCCCAGCCAAATCCCCAGCACCAAGCGGTCATCGCCTCTTGGAACGGACGGGTAAAGTCATCTGCCGCCGCCAGGTTCTTTTCCACGTATTCCGCGCCCAGCGTGTTCTTGCGCTGTTCAAGGCCTTTCAGAAACAGGTCCTCGTCAAAAATGTCTGCCATGTTTTCTCTCCGGTGTATCAGCCAGTCAGCCGATGTTTGTACAGATGGTCGTAGTGGGGTTTCATCCGGCGGTACACCTGTTTGACCCGATCCGGCGCGTCCGAGATCGAGATATGTTTGCGGGGCTGCGGAGCCAACCCCGTCGAATTGGCCAGATTGGCGTGGAACGACCCGCCATCCCACCAAGAGTGCGCGGATGGGTCGCCACCGGGTTCCCAACTCAACGCGTCTTCCAGAAACGGGATGCCGACCGCTTCGCAAAAGCGTTCGGTCATGGCGTGCGGGTTTTCCAGCAGGTCATCACTGTCGATAACAGGTGGGGGCGTGCCGTTCAGGGCTGTAACCAGATCGAACAGGGCCCGCTGTTCTGGAAAGCCGACCTCACCTTCGGCGAAGTCGGGCCATTGTTTGTACATTGAGGTTATCGTTTTTGCCGGATCGCGGATCAGGAAGGCGTGGTTGAAATTCGACAGGAACTCGGCGTCCCACATGTGATTGATGTAATGCGGGAAATCCTTGATGAAGACAGACCTCTTCTGCGCGCGCGCCTGAATGTCGGCCCAAACCGTGTCCAGTGTCAGGCCAGGTGTCGTCACGTCCTCCGGCTGGAACCTGTGCCACAGCGGGTCTTCACCCTGATACCACGCTTCGCCAAAGGGTTCGTGCAGACAATCCAGATCTCCGCGCTGTCGCATCATCCATTCAAAAGCAGTGGACGTAGAGCGGGGCACCGCCCAGAGCGCGAGGACTTTGTTCATGTCGATGATCCTTTGAAGTGAAGTTTATAGCCGCCCCAGAAGTTGCCCGCGGGGTGTTTCCGGCGCGAGGTTGAGGGATTTGAAGATGCGCCAGTACAGCGCGATGTCGTGGCCGATCACCGGTTTGCCAAGCGCGGCCTCAAGCGTATCCGCCAGATGCAAGGGGCGCTGTGGCAGGCCATTCGGCCCCGTGCGGAAATTGCACATGCCGTTGATCAGGATCGCATCGGCCTGCGGGGCCTGCTCGGCCACGTATTCGAAGCTTTTCATCGCGATATCACCGTCAAAAACCCAGCGGTAGGAATTGACCTCCTCCTGGCTGCTGAACCATCCCTGATCGTGGAAATTACCGGCATACAGCACGTCGAACCCGGCTTCTTTTAGAAATCCGACGGTGCCCCGCCACCATTCAGGCCAGTGGTAGGCCGCGTTCAGGGCGACCTTTTCAACATTCATCTCGCGCAGCGCTTCGACCATGGCGTAACCGGCCATGTGGAACTGTGTACCGTACTTGTCCGACAGATCCGCGCAATGCTGCCGGACCCCTTCGACGCCTAACCCACAGGCGTGGACCCAGTTCGAACCGACCTGCCCGCAAACATCGACGCCGTTGCGGGACATACAATGGACGAAATCCTCGAGCATGCCGAAGTTCTGTTTCCGCTGGTCCAACCCGTGCACGTAGTTCAGGACGTGCAGCATCCAGCCATGCACACCGACCGTTTCAGGGCACATGCGTAGGAAGTCTGACGGGGCCGCATCGAAATCAAAAGGTGGGCTGGTAAACCCAACTTGATGGGGGAATAGCTTGTGTTCCGGGCGCCAGTCTTCGGGCATCAACATGGGTGGGTCACCTCGGTCATTAATCCACAGCTTCGCGCATCCATTGCTGAAGTCGCGCGATTGAGTGTTCGGACATCACGCCGCATCTTGGGTCCAGAACCAGCGGCCCGGGGCTGTAGCCACGGGATTTCAGGCCGCGGTGAACGCTTTCGACAAGATGGATGTCTTCCTCGACCGTGGTTTCACGGTCCTGTACAGCCAGTTGCCGGATCACCGCGCTTTCCGAGCCGCCCTCGGTGTACCAGCCGCGCCAGACGGTGCAGCGGTCGGCATCGACCGCGCGCCAGTGATAGGTGTTGAGCACATTGCCCGGGTAGCACTGGAACGAGAACATGGGCCACAGGAACCACGACTGATAATCGCCCGCATGGGGCACCGACAGATCGATGGGGTAGGTCATCTTGTCGAGGCTCTGACACTCTGTCGTATGGCGCAGGACATAACCACCCCCTGCGTCGGGCTGGATGTCATAGGTCTCGGGCTTGACCACGCCTTCCGCAAAGGTCGGGTGGTTGGTCGGGCAGTGATAGCATTCCGAGTAGTTCTCGATGCTGACCTTCCAGTTGCAGTTCTCGGGGATCTTGACCCATTCCAGTGGCTCCAGATCGTCGATATGCGGAACAAAGGCACGGATTTCCTCGCGCACGCCGGGGTACCATTCATCCATCGGCGCGGCGTCATCGTCGAGATTGACGAAGATGAATCCGTTGAACACCTCGGTCCGAACCGAGTTCAAGCAGATGGCACTGCGGTCAAAGCCGGGTACAGATTTGATGTTCGGCCCGGCGCGCAATTGACCGGACAGCTCATAAGTCCAGGCATGGTAGGGGCAGACCACGACCCGAGTGTTGCCTGCGCCCGTCACCATCTCATGTGCGCGGTGCTGGCAGACGTTGTAAAAAGTTCGGATTTCCCCGTCGCGGCCGTGAATGCAAAAAAGGTTCTGTCCAGCAATCTCGAAGGTGAAGTAATCCCCTGTCTCGCGCACCTGGGCGACGTGACCTGCAAATTGCCACGTTCGGGCCAGTAATCCCTGCATCTCTTGCTCGAAGATCGCTGGGTCAGTGTAATACCGGGCGTCCAGTGAATGCGTCAGAGGTGCGTTCATTCGGGTTCCTCCGCGTAGAGGCCAAGCTGGTGGCGGCGTCGGTGAAATCGTTCTACCCGCTCGACGATCTCATCGCTGGAAACGGCAATCACAAAGGACAGCAGCGTTTCCAGCAAGGCGATGGTCGAAACCGAGGACGGAAAGAACTGTGGTGTGTCGGCGGCAACGACAAAACCGTGTTGTGCGTTCAGGATCACCGGGCTGGCCGGGCTGTCTGAAATTCCGATGACGGTCATTCCCTGTTGCCGCGCCAGTTTGATCGCGTCGATGACTTCAGTGCGGTAGGGGTGGCAGGTGATCGCGATCAATACGTCTTGCTGGTCAGCCCATGCCAGATCATCCACCGGAGTAGAGCCGGGACGCGGGATGGCGTGAAACTGCTTCATGCCGGTTGAGGCCAGATAGGTGAAGTTTCGCGCGTTAGAATTGTTGACGCCCACACCCAGTGTGAAAATCTGGCGACAATTCCAGATTTCCTCGGCCGCGGCCTTCAGGTTTGCGGCGTCGATCCCGGCAAAGGTTTCTTCGATATTGCGGATCGCGGCGCCGATCATATCGGCATAGAGGCCGCCCAGTTCCCCTGACTTGCCGATGTCCTGCAACCAGCGGGCGCGGTCCGGAAATGACACTCGTCCCTGCCGGATCGCATCCCGGAACGGGGCGCGAAAATCTTCGTAGCCCTCGAACCCCACCTGCCGCGCCATGCGGACAAACGTGTTGGGTTTGACTTTCGCCGCCTCGGCGATCTCTCGCACGGTAGAAACTCCAACATCGGTTGGGTTTTCCAGCACGTAACGCGCGGCCTTCTGCGCTTCGGGCGTAAGGGCGTCCCATTCCTCGGACAGGCGATCCAGAACAGTTGATGATACATTTGTGTCATTCATGATTGACGATGGTACATTTGTGGAATTAGCCTGTCGAGCAGAAACGCGACTCGGGAAGAGGAAAAATCATGTCCGAGAAGAATCTGCCGTCGCATGCCCGCGTGGTGATCGTAGGCGGAGGTGTCATGGGAGTCGGTCTGGCCTATCATCTGGCGCATGAAGGATGGGGCGACGACACCGTCCTGCTTGAAAAGGCCGAGCTGACCAGCGGCAGCACCTGGCACGCCGCTGGGCAGATCACGCATTCGACGTCCAGTTTTGGGTTGGGTAAATGCGTCGACTACAACATCAGCTTGTATTCTGGCCAGCTGGAGGCCGAAACCGGCCAGCCGGTGACGTGGCATGGCTGCGGATCGTTCCGTCTGGCCTATACCGAGGATGAAATGGACTGGCTGCGCCACACCCTGTCGGTGGGCCGGTCGCTGGGGTTCAACATTGAGCTAGTCGGACCTGAAAAGGTGGCCGAACTGCACCCGTTCTACAATCTCGAAGGCGTGTTGGGTGCACTGCACACGCCTGATGACGGGCATGTGGACCCGACCAACGTCACCATGGCAATGGCAACTGGAGCGCGGCAAAAGGGTGTACGCATCTTCCGCAACTGCCGCGCCACCAACATTACGCAGGCCGAGAATGGCGAGTGGGTGGTAGAGACCGCACAGGGCACCATAACTTGTGAGCATGTGGTGAACGCTGGCGGCACCTATGCCCGTCAGATGGGCGAATGGTCGGGGCTGCAACTGCCCATGACCTCGATGACCCACCATTACTTCGTGACCGAGCCGGTGCCCGAGTTCCAGAATCTGGACAAGGAACTGCCCGTGATCCGCGATGACCGCAAGGTCTCGGGCTACATCCGGATGGAGCAGCAGCGCGGCCTGATCGGGATTTACGAAAAAGAAAACCCTAACTCGGTCTGGCATGATCATTGCCCCTGGGAATACGAGAACTGGCTGTTCGATGCGGATTACGACCGGGTGATGCCGTGGCTTGAAGAAAGCCTGAACCGCATGCCGATCTTTGCTGATCTAGGAATTCAGCGCGACGTGCATGGGGCGATCTCGCATCCGCCCGATGGCAACCCGCTGATTGGGCCTGCGCCGGGCGTTCGGAATTACTGGTGCTGCTGTGGGACCCAAATTGGCATTGGCTGGGGGCCGGGTCTGACCCGCGAGTTGGCGCGCTGGATGGTACATGGCGCAGCCGATATCTCGATGCGGGAATTCGACCCGCGCAGGTTTGGGGCTTATGCCACCAAGGATTGGCAGGTGATCAAGGCTGAGGAAGACTACTGCCTGCGCCATGAAATCCCTTTCCCGCATTTCAATCGTCTGGAAGGCCGCCCGATCAAGCCATCGCCGCTGTATGAGCTGCTGAACTCCAAAGGCGCGGTGCATGAAGAGGTCTATGGGTTCGAACGCCCCCGCTGGTTCGCGCGGGATGGGGTTGAGCAGCACGATCACTACTCCTTCCGCCGCACACCGGCAGACGACATGGTCGCGGCTGAAGTCAATGCGGTGCGCGAACGGGTCGGCATCATGGATGTCACCGCTTTCACCAAGGTCGAGGTTTCGGGCCCAGACGCCCACGCCCTGCTGGACCGGTTGACCGCCAATCGGATGCCGCAAAAGGTGGGCTCGATCACGCTGACCCATATGTTGAACCGACGCGGGCGGATCGAATTGGAAACGACGATTGTCCGCAAGGCCGAGAACCGCTTCTACCTGGTCTGTGCGGCCTTCTTTGAACAGCGCCTACTGGATCATCTGGCACACGAGCGTGCCGGTGAGGATGTACAGATTACCGCGCTGTCCACCGACTGGTCGGCCTTGTCGCTGAACGGTCCCCGGTCACGCGACGTACTGTCCCGCTGCACCGATGCCAATCTGACCAATGCCGGGTTCCGCTGGCTGTCCGCGCAGGAGATCACCATCGCAGGCCACAAGGTCTGGGCCTTCCGCATGTCCTATGCAGGTGAGCTGGGATGGGAACTTCACATGCCCAATGCCGCCTGTCTTGACGTCTACAACGCGCTTTGGGCCGCGGGTGAGGCACATGGCATCACCGACTATGGCAGCTTTGCCATGAATGTGATGCGGATGGAGAAGGGGTTCAAGGGCGCGGGCGAGCTGACCAACGAGGTCACCTTGGCCGAGGCTGATGTGCTGCGCTTTGCGCGTACGGACAAAGAGTATCTGGGCAAAGACAAAACCCTGAACGCTGACTTGCCGTGGGTGTGTGCCTATCTCGAAATTGAGCCGGATGGTGAAATTGACGGCCACGGTGGAGAAGCAGTGATGCTGGACGGACGCGTAGTGGGTTCAACAGCCTCGGTCGTCTATGGGCACACGGTCGGCAAGATCCTGGCCTTTGCGTACATCAAGCCCGAGGCTTCCGACCCCGGCACCGAGTTACAGGTCGTGATCCACGGCCAACCCCGCGCGGCCCGTGTTCTGGGCGAACCTGCTTATGATCCGCAAAGCCTGCTGCCCCGCACCGACGCTATTTTGGAGACTGCATAATGAGCTTGCCTGACACAATGAAGGCCATGGTCACGATGGGCCATGGCGGCTTAGAGCAAATGGTGCTGCACAAAGACTGGCCGCGACCGGAACCTGCGGCGGGCGAGGTGTTGATCAAAGTCGCTGCCTGCGGGTTAAACAACACGGACGTCAATACGCGGTCCGGCTGGTACTCAAAAGCCGTGACCGATGCGACGACGGGCAGCGCGTTCGAGGAAGTCAGTGACGAGGATCCGACATGGGGCGGCGCGCCCATCACTTTTCCCCGAATCCAAGGGGCTGATATCTGCGGGGAAATCGTCGCCGTGGGTGGCAGTGTCGATCCCGGGCTGATCGGCCAGCGCGTCATCACCGATGGCTGGCTGCGCGACCCGTCTGATCCGGGCAATAAGGACAAAACGGGTTATTTCGGCTCGGAACGGGACGGTGGTTTTGCTGAATACGCCACGACTCTGGCGGTTAACGCGGTGCCGATCCGGTCCGACCTGTCGGATGCCGAACTGGCCACGTTCTCGTGTTCCTATTCGACCGCCGAAGGCATGCTGACCCGCGCGAATGTAACTGACACAGACACGGTTCTGGTGCCCGGAGCCTCGGGCGGGGTTGGCGGTGCCTTGGTGCAACTGGCCAAACGCCGGGGTGCCCGAGTCATTGCACTGGCGTCAGAGGCGAAACACGCAGACGTGGCGAAACTGGGCGCGGACATGATCCTGCCACGCGCTCCGGAAAACCTGCGTGCGGCGCTTGGCAATGAAAAGGTCACCGTTGTAGCCGACGTGGTTGGTGGCCCCTACTGGCCCAACCTGATCGACATTCTGGAACGTGGGGGGCGCTATACATGCTCGGGCGCGATTGCCGGGCCCATGGTCGAATTTGACCTGCGCACATTCTACCTGCGTGACCTGACCCTCACCGGCTCTACCGTGATTGACCCCCAGGTGATGCATAACATCGTTCAGTATATCGAGGCTGGTGAGATTAAGCCCGCCCTGGCCGCGACATTTCCCCTGGAAGAGTTGCGCGAGGCGCAAGCCGCATTCATTGCCAAGCAGCACACCGGGAACATCGTGGTGATCCCATGACGATGGACGACGTTCTCGAAGCTGCCCGACAGATGCATCAATCACATCCTGAGCTTTCAGAATTCGGCGCTTGGCCTGATGACCTGACGCCGGCCGATTTGGAGCCATACCAAATCCCAGCCGTTGAATTGATTCAGCAAACTGACTTCGCGACCGGGCACGCAACGCGATCCCTTTCAGACGCGATCAGGGCAACCGCACATCTGGCGCAGTGGAAACACACCTATACGGAGGAAGAGGTCGGCGCCGATTTCCTTAGTCGCTATGGCTATTACGAGCTATTCGGTCCGACCGGGCATTTCCATTCGACCCAAATGCGGGGCTACGTCGCCTACTGGGGGGCGGGCCTGAATTATGATTGGCACAGCCATCAGGCCGAAGAACTCTATCTGATCGTAGGCGGTGGGGCGATGTTCCGCGTCGAAGAAGACGAGACTTACGTCGGCCTCAATCAGACACGACATCACTGCAGCTGGCAAAGCCACGCCATGACAACAACCGACGAGCCAATTCTGGCTTTCGTTCTGTGGCGAGGACAAGGATTGAACGATTTGCCACAAATGGATGCGGCATGAAAACCATTCCGATACCTATCTGGCCATCCCAATGTGGGCATGCCTGTGTTGGGAAATGGCCCAGTATGCCGATTGAGGAGTTCCGTTTATGAGACCGCAAGCCGAAGCCACTCAGATGATTGATGACGCCCGCGTGCGTGTGACGCGATTTGACTTTGCACCGGGGGCCGAAACGGGATGGCATCGTCACGCAATGGATTACGTCATCACCGCCGTAACCGATTGCCATATGCGGCTGGAACTGCCCGATGGTTCGGTCAACGACGTAACGGTTGCTGCGGGAGTAACTTATCGCCGCGACGAGGGTGTCGAACACAACGTGATCAATGCCGGGGACGCGCCGATGACCTTTGTTGAAGTGGAACTGAAATGAAAATCACTCGTCTTTCAGTCTACCATGTCGACCTACCGCTTGAGCATCCGTATTGGCTGTCTGGTGGCCGGTTGAAGTTTGAAACGCTCGACGCAACGATTGTAAAGATCGAAACCGATTCAGGTCTGACCGGTTGGGGCGAGGGTACTCCGTGGGGCCACACATATGTCCCGGCACACGGGCCGGGTATTCGCGCCGGGATTGAGACGATGGCGCCATTCATTCTTGGCCTTGATCCGCGACGGGTGCTGGATGTCGAACGGGCGATGGATATCGCTCTGCCAGGCCATCTTTATGCCAAAAGCCCCATTGATATGGCATGCTGGGATATTGCGGGTCAGGCCGCCGGTCTGCCAATTGCCGATCTGATGGGCGGCGGGTCTCGCACGCCGCGCCCGATTGCCTCGTCGGTCGGTGCGAAGACCGTCGAAGAAACGCGCGAAGTGATGGAGCGCTATCGCAGCCGCGGCTACGTTGCGCATTCGGTTAAAATCGGTGGGGATGTAGAACGCGACATTGCGCGCGTCCGCGATGTCGAAAGCATCCGACGCCCCGGTGAGATCGTCCTTTATGACGTCAACCGTGGCTGGACGCGGCAGCAAGCCCTGCGGGTGATGAGCGCCTGTGAGGACCTGAATGTGATGTTTGAACAACCCTGCGAGTCGCTGGACGATATCGCCGCGATCTCGGGCCGCCACGCCTCACCCGTTTCAGTGGATGAAAGTCTTGTGACCCTGCAAGACGCCGCCCGCATTGCCCGCGAAGGGTTGGCTGAGGTGTTCGGAATAAAACTGAACCGCGTCGGCGGCCTGACCAAGGCTGCACGTATCCGGGACATCGCGTTGGCGCATGGAATCGACATGTTCGTGATGGCCACCGGTGGTTCGGTTCTGGCCGATACCGAGGCGCTGCATCTGGCTGCGACAATTCCGGATGAAAATTGCCACGCCGTCTGGGCGTGCCAGGACATGATCACCGTCGATGTCGCTGGCGGGCGAGGCCCCCGCAATATCGACGGCCACCTGCACTTGCCGGAAACGCCGGGACTTGGCGTGCAACCTGACGAGAATGCGTTGGGCGATCCTGTCGGGGTATACCAGTGAAGATCACCAAGATAACCCTTTGGTCCGTCGACCTTACCAGCCACGAGACCTATCATATGGCCGAGGGTAAGACCTGTGCGACCGTGATCTCTCATATCCTGAGCCTTGAGACGGATACGGGCCTACAGGGTTGGGGCGAGGTCTGTCCGATCCCGCATTACCTGCCAGCTTTTGCGGGCGGAGTGCCAAGCGCGATTGCTGAGATGGGTCCCGAGATCTTGGGCATATCCCCTTACGGGGTGGACGCGCCAATGCGTAAGCTGGAAGGTTTCCTGCAGGGACATCGCTATGCCAAGTCCATAGTCGACATCGCGCTTTGGGATTTGTTCGGGCAGGCAACGGGCCAGCCGGTCTATGCGTTGCTGGGTGGGCGGACGCGGAAGGACATGCCGCTGTATCACTCGATCACCTGCATCGCGCCAGATGACATGGCGCGGATCGCTAAGACGGCTTACCAGACCGGCATTCGCCAGTTTCAGGTCAAGCTGGGGGTCGAAGGCGACTGGCAGGCCGACGCCGAGCGTTTGACCAAAGTGCGTGAGGCCGTGGGACCGGGGCCTCTGGTCTATGGTGACTGGAATTGCGGTGCATCACGCCTGCACGCCACGCGAACGGGCCGGGCGGTGGCGCACTTGGATGTGATGCTGGAACAGCCCTGCAAAACACTTGAGGACTGTGCCGCGGTTCGACGGGCCACTGGCTTACCTATGAAGATAGACGAGAACGCCCATGATCTGGCGTCGCTGCGGCGTGCATATGAGCTGGGCTGCATGGATGCCGTCGCTTTGAAACTGTCAAAGTTCGGCGGGTTGTCGGCCATGCGCCGGGCGCGCGATCTGATCGTGCATTTCGGGGCCGAAATCTGCGCCGAATGTACCTGGGGCTCGGATATTGTCACAGCTGCATCGCTGCATTTTGCGGCCT
Source organism: Ruegeria sp. CDSB029 (assembly GCF_059611125.1). Taxonomy (NCBI): domain Bacteria; kingdom Pseudomonadati; phylum Pseudomonadota; class Alphaproteobacteria; order Rhodobacterales; family Roseobacteraceae; genus Ruegeria; species Ruegeria sp. CDSB029. The sequence goes on along the minus strand of NZ_JBXWOX010000007.1, from coordinate 216,507 downwards.
CGACCCCGCACGGGTCACTGATGAACACTTGCGACCTGTCATCTTATGTTGCGCCTCGCATTTGCCCCGACGCACCAAACCGTGAAAACGGCCGGATTGCCCCGCCCGAAGGACCGGGGTTAGGTGTTGTGCCGAACCCGGAGGTTCTTGGCCCGCCAGTATTGGAGATCGTTTGAGATGCTGAAAATCAACACCCAAACCGAATGGATCGCCCGCGCGAATGAGGTACTGCCCGCCGGTGGGTTTGGTAATTTCGACCCCGGTATCGTCATCGCGCGCGGCGAAGGCAGCCGGGTCTGGGATGAGGATGGCAATGAATATGTGGACTACCTGATCGGTTCCGGTCCGATGTTGCTGGGCCATGGTCATCCCGAGGTCATGGAAGCCGTGCTGGAACAACTGCCCAAGGGCATGACCTTCTTTGCCAACAACGCGCGGGGTATCGAACTGGCCGAAGCGATTGTTGACGCGGTGCCGTGTTGCGAGCAGGTCCGCTTTGTCGCTGCGGGTGGTGAGGCGGATATGTACGCCATCCGTCTGGCCCGTGCCTATACTGGCCGTAGCAAGATCCTGAAGTTCGAAGGCGGCTATCATGGGATGAGCGCCGAGGCACAGATGAGCCTGGCCCCCAGCCGCCACGTCAACTTCCCCCAAGCTGTCCCGGACAGCGCGGGCATTCCCGACAGTGTGGCCGAGCAGATGCTGATCGCGCCCTTCAATGATCTTGATGCGGTGGCCAATCTACTGGCCGAGCATGATGACGTTGCCGCTATCATGGTTGAGCCGTTGCAACGAATTGTTCCTCCGGCACCCGGATACCTTCAGGGGTTGCGCGATCTTTGCGACAAGCACAGTGTTTTGCTGATTTTCGATGAAATCGTCACCGGATTCCGTTTGGCCTATGGCGGTGCGCAAGAGAAATATGGCGTGACGCCTGATATCTGCACCTTGGGCAAAATCATCGGCGGCGGCTTCCCTTTGGCGGCGCTGGGCGCAAGCACCGAGATCATGCAGCATTTCGACAAAGCGAAAGTAGGCGAGGTAGGCTGGCTGATGCAATTGGGCACGCTGTCGGGTAACCCCGTCGCATCGGCTGCCGGGTTGAAGACAATGGAGGTTTTGCGGCGCGACGGCATGTATGACCATCTGCGTGAAATCGGTGCCCAGCTTCAACAGATGCAGATGGATGCGCTGACCGGGGCTGGCATCCCGCATCAGATCTGCGGGGACGAAACGCTGTTCGACATCTATTTCACCGATGCGGACTGTCGCGACTACCGCAGCGCCAAACATGATGACCCCCGACGAAACGCTGTCTACAACGATTCGCTGCGCGCGCATGGGATTTTCAAAGCCCCCGGCAAACTCTATCCGTCTTTGGCCGTGACCCAAGCAGACCTGGATCAGACGCGGATGGCCGTTGAGAAAGCGGTTCAGGCGATCAGCGCAGAATAGAGGTCACAAGGTCATAAAAATAAGCGGGCCGCCGTCATTTCTGACAGCGGCCCTAACTGGTTGGATTTCAGGGTCTGGTCTCGCCCCCTCGAATACCACTTAAAAGAGAACGGACTAAAAAAACTTTCGACTATTTCGAGACCGACCCGACTTCACAACCGGTATGAATACTTTATGCACCATCGACGGCACTGTTTCAGTGAAGTAGTTCACTTTTCATAAACTTTTTTTTTTCCAATCAAAAAAGCCTGGGCCTGCCTGTTTCAGCAGGGATTCTGCCATGGCGCGACCTATTTCAGGGCCATCTGCGACCGACCCAGTGGTGTCCTCGGATATGGATTCGGATCCGTCGGGGCGCAAAACCTCACCGCGCAGGCGTAGTTGATCACCTTTTATTTCTGCCAAACCCGCGATCGGCGTTTCGCAAGAGCCGTCCAAAGCGGTCAGCAATGCGCGTTCCGCCGCCAAACGCTGCCCGGTCTCAGCGTGGTGGATGGCCTCGAGCATTTCAGCCGCACGGGAATCGTCGATACGGCGCTCGATGCCGATCGTGCCCTGGGCAATGGCGGGCAGCATGTCTTCGGCGGCGATGGCGGTTGCGGGAACCTCCTCCATATTCAGACGCCGGATGCCCGCCATGGCAAGAAACGTGCAATCGGCTACACCATCTGCCAGCTTCTTGAGGCGCGTTTGAACATTGCCCCGGAACTCGACCACATTCAGGTCCGGGCGACGGTTCAACAATTGTGCCCGCCGCCGCAGCGATGAGGTGCCCACAACTGCACCCTGCGCGAGGTCACGAATCGAGCTCAGGCTGGGTGAGATAAAGGCGTCTCGCACATCTTCGCGCGGCAGAAACGTGTCCAGGACCAGACCTTTTGGCTGTTCAACCGGCATGTCCTTGGTGGAATGCACCGCGATGTCGATATCTCCGCGCAGCATCGCCTCTTCGATTTCCTTGGTGAACAGGCCCTTGTTGCCAATCTCTTTCAGTGGGCGGTCCGCATCAATCATGGCGCGGTTGTCACCAGTGGTCTTGATCACCACAATCTCGAACGCGTCTTCGGGCAGATCAAAGGCTTTGCCCAGCCGTTGCCGGGTTTCATAGGCTTGTGCCAGCGCCAGCGGTGAGCCACGAGTGCCGATCTTGAGCGGTGATGCGGGGGTTGGCAGGGTCAAAGTCATGGGCACAGCTTTAGTCGCGTCACATTGCCCTGACAATGGGGGCAGAGCTTGACAAATTGCCACTGAGGCACGACCCGTTGCGACAAACCTGACGATTGGGGACAAAGATGGCCGAGACAAAGAAACTGCTGCGGGCGCTGGCGGGTGAGGTGCAGGACGTGCCGCCGATCTGGATGATGCGGCAGGCCGGGCGGTATCTGCCCGAATATCGCGCGACTCGGGCACAGGCCGGGGATTTTCTGTCTTTGTGCTATAACCCCGAACTGGCCGCCGAGGTGACATTGCAACCGATCCGCCGCTACAGGTTCGACGCAGCGATCCTGTTTGCGGATATCCTGCTGGTGCCACAAGCGCTGGGTGCGGACCTGTGGTTTGTCACTGGCGAGGGACCAAGGCTGTCGACGATCACCCGGCAATCTGATTTCGACGCGCTAAAGCCTGTGTCGGATATCCATGAGACGCTGTCGCCCGTATATGACACCGTACGCATCCTGTCCCGCGAATTGCCCTCCCAGACAACGCTGATTGGTTTTGCAGGCGCGCCGTGGACTGTGGCGACCTACATGATTGCCGGGCGGGGTACACCGGACCAAGGACCGGCCCACGCGTTGCGTGAAGAGAACACGGCCTTGTTCGAGGCGTTGCTGGACCGGATCACACTGGCAACGATCGAGTATCTCTCGGCCCAGATCGAGGCCGGAGCGGAGGTGGTCAAGATCTTTGACAGCTGGGCGGGGTCGTTGAAGGGCACCGCGTTTCAGAAATACGCGGTCGAGCCTTGCCGCGTGATTACACAGGCCATCAAAGCGCGCCATCCCGGTATCCCGGTGATCGGCTTCCCGCGCGAAGCAGGTGATGGTTACAAAGGTTTTGCCAAGACCACCGGCGTGGATTGCGTCGCGCTGGACAACTCTGTGTCGCCGGATTGGGCGGTCGAGCATGTGCAGGTGGATGGCTGCGTTCAGGGCAATCTGGCCTCGTCACACATGGTGACCGGCGGACAGGCGCTGGTGGATGAGACGCGTCAGATCGTCGAGGCGTTCTCGAAAGGACCGCATATCTTTAATCTGGGCCACGGGATCACACCCGATGCCGATCCCGATAATGTTCAGCTGATGATCGACACGGTGCGGTCGTGGCGGGACGCGTAGAGGGGCCAGCCCCACTTGGATTTTGGCCAACTCACCCAGGGAGATTTTTAGCCAGGTGAGGGGTCAGGAGGCGCGTCGATAGACAGCTGATCCAGAATGTCCTGCCTGTGTTCGCCTCGGCGGGGGCTGGGTTTGGGCTGCCATGTCTCGGTCGAAAAGCGGGGTGCGGCCGCGGCCTGCAATGCGCCGTCATGGTCGATCCAGGTTTGGCGCGCGGCGTTCATGGGATGGGCTTGCGCCTCGACCGGGTCGAGTACGGGCGCGACGCAGGCGTCGGATCCCTGGAACATATCGGCCCAGTGGGCGCGGGGTTTGCTGGCAAAAATTTCTGAGAGTCGCTGTGTGAGTTTGGGCCAAAGTGCCGGAACATATTGGTTTTTGAATTCGGGATCGCCTGAGAGCCCCAGTTTTTGCAGGAATTCGGCGTAGAACTTGGGTTCAAGACACTGGACGGTCATGAACCCCCCGTCCAGACACGCGTAGGTGCGGCTCCAATGCGGGCCGTCCAACAGGCTGTGACCACGCGTCTCAGACAGATTTCCGGATTGGCGCATGCTCATCAACAGGTTCATCATGTGGGCTGAGCCGTCATAGATGGCCGCATCAACCACGGTGCCCTGTCCGGTCCGCTGCGCGTTGAGAATCCCGGCTAGAATTCCGGTGACAAGATACATGGCACCGCCGCCAATATCCCCGACCAGAGTCGCAGGGGTCTGCGGGGGCTGGCCCGCGGCCGAGGCGTACCACAATGCCCCGGACAGAGAGATATAGTTCAGATCGTGCCCGGCAGTTGCGGAGAGCGGGCTGTCCTGACCCCATCCGGTCATGCGACCATAGACCAGTTTGGGGTTGGTTTCCTGAAAAGCGTCGGGGCCAAGCCCCAGCTTTTCCATCACACCTGGGCGAAACCCTTCGATCAGCGCGTCGGCCGAGGCCATCAGGCGTCTTGCGATGTCCAGATCGGCTGTATCCTTCAAATTCAGATCAATCGAGCGTTTGCCGCGATCCAGGACGGATTGCTCGGGCATACCAGGTCCGGCAGGCTGGCCCTTGCGGTGGATCGTGATGACGTCCGCCCCCAGATCGGCCAGTAACATGGCTGCAAAAGGACCTGGCCCCAAACCTTCAACTTCAATGATCCGTATTCCGCTGAGCATGGGCCTTCTCCTTTTGGCGCAAGTTTTCGGGGATGCCCAGGGATTGCAAGACCAGATTCAACTGACTGTGATAGTGCGCCTGCATCCGCCGCAGCGTTTGATGTTGGCCGCAATTGAACCGCACGGTGCCCGCAGCCTATCGGCAAGGACAACATTATGCGCGTTTGCCTGATGCGTGTTTGCTAATTGAGCATGTACACAAGCGGACTACCGAATGGCGGCGGTGCCGCAGACCTGACACAGCCGCGCGCCCACAAAAAAGCGCAGAACAATGTGCGGAATTGACCTGTTCTGTGCCGGGCCGTCGGGGTAGTGTCCCCGCCAGAACAGGGAATGTGCATGACAACTATTCTGTCCATCAGGGATTTGCGTAAGTCCTATGCCGACGGATTCGAGGCGCTCAAAGGGGTGTCCTTGGATATCGAGCAGGGCGAAATTCTGGCGTTGCTGGGCCCGAATGGGGCTGGCAAGACGACCCTAATTTCCACCGTGTGCGGCATAACCACTCCGACTTCTGGCACCGTTACTGTAGGTGGGCATGACATCCAGACCGAATTTCGTGCAGCGCGGCGGATGATCGGGCTGGTGCCGCAGGAAATCGCGCTTGAGCCGTTTGAGAAAGTTTGGAACACGGTCCGGTTCTCTCGCGGCCTGTTCGGATATGGCAGCGACAACGCCCGGATCGAAGAGATCCTGCGCAAGCTGTCTTTGTGGGACAAGCGTAAAAACGCGATCAAGGAACTGTCCGGCGGCATGAAGCGCCGCGTGCTGATTGCCAAGGCCCTGGCACATGAGCCGCGCGTGCTGTTCCTGGATGAGCCGACCGCCGGCGTAGATGTCGAACTGCGCAAGGATATGTGGGAGATCGTGGCCGAGCTGAAAAAGGCCGGGGTAACCATCATCCTGACGACACATTACATCGAAGAGGCCGAAGCCATCGCCGACAGGGTAGGTGTGATCGACAAGGGTGAGCTGCGGCTGGTCCAGGACAAGAACACCCTGATGGCCCAGATGGGCAAGAAACAGATCGAGGTTATGCTGGCCGATCCTATCCAGGCCATTCCCGACAGTCTGGCTGTGCATAACCTGACGTTGAACGGCAATGGCGACGCGCTGGTCTATACCTATGACACCCACGCGGACCGCACTGGGATCACCACTTTGCTGAACGACGTGGCGCAGGCGGGGCTTGTTCTGCGCGACGTGCAGACCCGGCAGTCGAGCCTGGAAGAGATTTTCGTGAACCTGGTATCCGGAGAACCCGCATGAACTGGTCTGCCATCGCAGCAATCTACCGGTTCGAAATGGCCCGATTCTTCCGCACTCTGGCACAGAGCTTTCTGTCGCCGGTCCTGTCGACCTCATTGTATTTTGTGGTCTTCGGCACTGCGATCGGCAGCCGCATCCAAGAGGTCGAGGGTGTATCTTATGGCGCGTTTATCGTGCCGGGGCTTATCATGTTGTCCGTTGTGATGCTGGCAATCTCGAACGCGTCTTTCGGGATCTACTTCCCGAAATTCCTTGGTACGATCTACGAACTGTTGTCGGCGCCAGTAAATTTTATTGAGATCGTAATAGGTTACGTCGGGGCCGCCGCCACCAAGTCGTTGTTTGTCGGGTTGGTAATCTTGGTGACAGCGACATTCTTCGTGGACATACGTATCGAACATCCCTTTGCGATGGCAGCGTTCCTGATCCTGTCCTGCCTCAGTTTTTCGCTGTTGGGCTTTATCGTGGGGATATGGGCCAGCAACTTTGAACAAATATCTTTGGTGCCTCAACTGGTTATCACGCCACTGATCTTTCTGGGCGGCACGTTCTATTCGATCTCGATGCTGCCGCCGGTGTGGCAGACGATCACCCTGTTCAATCCGGTTGTTTACCTGATTTCCGGGTTCCGCTGGTCGTTTTACGGGTTGGCCGATGTCCCGATCGGATTCAGCCTGCTGGCGATTCTGGTCTTCACGGGGACTTGTCTGGCTGTGATCGGCTGGATCTTCAAAACCGGTTGGCGTATTCGCAGCTAGGGCGTTGCATTTTTGCCCGCCATGTGTGTGAATTTGGTTCACGTCACGTCTAAGGCTCGAACGGTCCCTTGTTTAGGGCTCAGCCGCACTCTACATCGGCACCCATGAAGCTCAGCCTGCCATTTGTCAAAAAGCAGCCCCTCGTGGCCGTGGTTCGCCTATCCGGCGCCATCGGAATGGCGGGGCGTGGATCGTTGAACGATACCGCGCTGGCCCCCGTTCTGGAAAAGGCGTTTCGCAAAGGTAAACCTGCGGCCGTGGCGCTTGAGATCAACTCGCCCGGTGGATCGCCGGTGCAAAGCTCTCTGATCGGGTCGCGAATCCGGCGGCTGTCGGAAGAGCTTGAGATCCCCGTTATTGCCTTCGTCGAAGACGTTGCAGCGTCTGGCGGCTACTGGCTGGCCGCTGCCGCCGACGAAATCTGGGCCGATGACAGCTCGGTCCTGGGGTCGATCGGTGTGATTTCGGCCGGGTTTGGCGCGCATGTCCTTCTGGCGCGGCAAGGCATCGAGCGGCGCGTACATACGGCGGGCAAATCAAAGTCAATGCTCGACCCGTTTTCGCCGGAAAAAGAAGAAGATGTCGCGCGACTTCAGGGCTTGCTGGGTGATATCCACGCGAACTTCATCGACCATGTCAAAGCCCGCCGCGGTGACAAGCTGGATCAAAGTGCGGATCTGTTCACGGGCGAGGTCTGGCTTGCCAGGCGTGCGCAAGAACTGGGCCTGATTGACGGCGTTGCACACCTGAGGCCAAAAATGCAGGAGCGGTTCGGCGACAAGGTGAAGTTCCGCCGCTATGGTCTGCGCAAACCGTTCTGGTCGCGGTTCGGGACCACACTTGCCCAGGACGCCATAACCGGAATTGAGGAGCGGGCGGCCTACGCGCGCTTTGGTTTGTGACGTGATCGTCAAGGTTGTCACCCTTTTCCTGATTGCCATGGGTGTCCTGGCGATGTTCGGCAAGTTGCGCTTTCCGGGGCAGAAGAAGTTGCAGTCTGCAAGATGTCCGCGCTGTGGACGGTTCAGTATCGGTAAGGGGCCTTGCTCCTGCGAAAAAGGAGGCCGTACATGACGGCATGGCTGTTATCCGGCCTCGGCTTGCTGATCTTGCTGCTGGCAGGTGATGCTCTGGTCCGTGGTGCAGTGAACCTGAGCCTGCGCCTGGGTGTACCAGCCCTGATCGTCAGCCTGACCATTGTGGCCTTTGGCACCTCGGCCCCCGAGCTGTTGATCGCGATCAGCGCGATCAAGGAAAACGCGCCGGGGATTGCGCTGGGTAACGTGGTCGGGTCGAATACGGCGAACATCTTGCTGGTTCTGGGTCTGCCAGCCTTGCTTGCCACGCTTCACACCAGTGAATGCAACACCAGAAGAAACTATGTGTTCATGTTACTGGCCACGGTGCTGTTCATCGGTCTGGCATTCTGCGGTGTATTCAATTTGGCTAGCGGCGCAATTTTGCTAGCTGCTTTGGGTTTGGTCCTGTTCAACGCATTCCGCGATGCGCGCGCGCATCGCAGAGCCTGCGGTGAAGCCTGCGGGGAAGAGGATGAGTTGGAAGGTCTGGAAGAGGCCGATCCGGACATGCCCTATTGGAAGCTATCGATCTATCTGGTCCTGGGCCTGATCGGCCTGCCGATGGGTGCACATCTTCTGGTCGACAACGCCACGATCATTGCCCGCACATATGGCGTCAGCGAAACGATTATCGGACTGACGCTGATCGCAGTTGGGACATCCTTGCCGGAACTGGCCACGACCGTCATGGCGGCCTTGCGCAGACAGGCGGATGTCGCCTTGGGCAACGTGATCGGGTCGAACATGTTCAACCTTTTGGCCATCGTCGGTATCGCCACTTTGTTTGGACGTATCCCTGTGGACCCGGAATTCCTGCGTTTCGATCTGTGGGTCATGCTGGGCGCATCGCTTCTGTTGATCCCGTTCGTGTTCTTGAAACAAGATATCACACGCGGCTGGGGTCTGGTGTTGACGCTGCTGTATGCCGTCTACATCGTCTCGCTGTTGGCGTGACCTGAAGATAGGGGGAAATCCATGGCCCGAGCATTAGTGACCGGTGCAGGTATTCGTCTTGGTCGGGCAATGGCCCTGTATCTGGCAAAGCGGGGATATGACGTCGCCGTGCACTATGCGACGTCTGAACAACCTGCCGCCGAGACCGTAGCCGAGGTGCAGGCGCTTGGGCGCAAGGCGGTCGCCTTGCACGCCGATCTGCTGGATGAGGCGCAGGTCCTGACCTTGCTGCCCCGTGCGGCAGAGGCGTTGGGTGGACCAATCACCTGTCTGGTGAACAACGCATCGATTTTTGAATACGACGGCCTTCAAACCGCCACGCGGCAAAGCTGGGACCGGCATCTCGACAGCAACCTGCGCGCGCCATTCGTTCTGACGCAGGCCATGGCTGCGCAGGGGCTGAAGCCGGGCACGGACGAGGCGGGCGAACCTGTTGCCACCGGCCTGATCGTCAACATGGTCGATATGCGGGTGCGCAAGCTCACGCCAGAGTTCATGACCTATACGATTGCCAAAATGGGTCTGTGGGCCTTGACCCGAACCTCGGCGCAGGCGCTCACGCCAGCGATCCGCGTCAATGCGATCGGGCCAGGACCAACGATGCAGGGCCACCGGCAAAGCGAAGAACACTTTCAGGCGCAGCGCGCAAACACGGTTCTGGAACGCGGGTCGAACCCGTCAGATATCACTGCCGCCTTGGGCTATTTCCTAGATGCGCACGCGGTCACGGGGCAGCTTTTATGCGTCGACGGTGGGCAGCATCTGGGGTGGAAAACGCCGGACGTTCTGGGCCTTGAATAAGTAAAACTGCTGTAAGTTTTGCACCGCTCTCATTTCTGTTACCTACTCGTTACAAAAATGTCTTTTTTTTCATACACTTGCCTTGTGAATGAAAATATTTACAATAAAAACAATAGGTTAAATATTTGCTTATTTTTTGTGCAAATCAAGGATTCCTTAATGAAACAAGGGAAATTTGCCAAGCTCAGAAACTTATCTTCACACTTATCCACAGAAACCGTGGATTTGTTTTCTCTTGATCTGAAGGCCACAAGATTGCAGCCATGGTCAGAGAATCATATCTCAGGCAAATGACGACAGACAGCGACCCGACCCAAGACACTCAAATGACCGGCTATGCGTGCATTCAGCGGTATCTGAAAACGCTGGACAGTTCCCCCGGTGTGTATCGCATGTTGGATGCGGACAGCCGGGTTCTGTACGTGGGCAAAGCGCGTAATCTCAAGGCGCGTGTGTCGAACTATGCGCGGCCGGGGCATTCGGGGCGGATTGAGCGGATGATCGCGGCGACAGCCTCGATGATGTTCCTGACCACAAGGACTGAGACCGAGGCGCTGTTGCTGGAACAGAACCTGATCAAGCAGCTCAAGCCCAAGTACAACGTGCTGCTGCGCGACGACAAAAGCTTTCCCAATATTCTGGTCGCCAAGGACCATGCCTTTCCGCAGATCAAAAAGCACCGTGGCGCGAAGAAAGAGAAGGGGACCTATTTCGGCCCCTTCGCCAGTGCAGGCGCGGTCAATCGGACGTTGAACCAGCTGCAAAAGGCGTTTCTGTTGCGCAATTGCTCGGATTCCATGTTTGACGGCCGCACGCGGCCCTGTCTGCTTTATCAGATCAAGCGGTGCTCGGGGCCATGCGTTGGTCTGATCTCGGATGACGAATACGGCGAAAGCGTCAAAGATGCCGAGCGGTTCCTGTCGGGGCGGTCGACCAAAGTGCAAGAGGAGCTGGCCGAACAGATGATGGCCGCGTCCGAGGCGATGGAGTTCGAACGTGCCGCCGGGCTGCGAGATCGCATTCGGGCGCTGACGCAGGTGCAGACTTCGCAGGGCATCAATCCGCGCGGTGTGGCTGAGGCGGATGTGATTGGCCTTTATATGGACAGCGGGCAGGCTTGTGTTCAGGTGTTCTTTATCCGCGCCAATCAAAACTGGGGAAACAAGGATTTCTATCCTCGTGTCGGTGCGGATGTGTCCGCGGCTGAGGTGATGGAGGCTTTCCTTGGCCAGTTCTACGACAACAAGGAACCGCCGCGGCAACTGATCCTTTCGGATGCCGTCGAAAACGCTGACCTGATGCAAGAAGCACTAAGCGAGAAGGCGGGACGCAAGGTCGAAATTTTGGTGCCTCAACGGGGTGAGAAACAGGAACTGATTGCAGGGGCCTTGCGCAACGCGCGGGAATCCTTGGCCCGTCGGATGTCGGAAAGCGCCACGCAGGCCAAGCTGTTGCGTGGCGTGGCCGAAGCGTTTGATCTGGACAGCCCGCCGAACCGGATCGAGGTTTACGATAACTCTCATATCCAAGGCACCAACGCTGTTGGTGGGATGATCGTGGCAGGCCCAGAAGGGTTCATGAAAAATGCCTATCGAAAGTTCAACATTCGGGGCGACGACCTGACCCCTGGTGACGATTTCGGGATGATGAAAGAGGTTCTGACCCGCCGCTTTACCCGCTTGCAAAAAGAGGATCCGGATCGTGACAAGGGATTGTGGCCCGACCTGTTGCTAATCGACGGCGGCGCGGGGCAGGTGAGTGCTGTGCGCGAAATCATGGTCGAGCATGGGGTCGAAGATATCCCTATGGTCGGTGTTGCAAAGGGGGTTGATCGTGATCACGGTAAAGAAGAGTTCCACCGTACCGGTCAGCGCCCCTTTGCATTAAAACGCAACGACCCGGTGCTATATTTTATTCAGCGCCTGCGGGATGAGGCGCACCGGTTTGCAATCGGCACTCACCGTGCCAAACGGGCCAAAGCGGTCGGCGCGACGCCGTTGGACGAAATCCCCGGAGTTGGTGCCGCGCGTAAGCGTGCATTGCTGGCGCATTTTGGCAGTGCCAAGGCGGTCAGCCGGGCCAATCTGGCGGATTTGAAAGCGGTCGAGGGGATCTCAGCCGGGTTGGCGCAAAAGGTCTACGACTTCTTCCACGACAAAGGCTAGGCCTTGCGCCCGCGCCACAATATGTACAGGCCCGAGGCGACGATCAGCGAACTGCCGATCCACATCGTCTGGTCGAGATCCTCGCCAAAGAAGACCACACCCAGGGCGACACCAAACAGCAGGCGGGAATAGCGGAAGGGCGTGACAGCGGATACTTCTCCCGTCCGCATGGCTTTCATCAAGGAACCGTATGCGATTGCGCCAAGGCCTACGGCTCCGGCGATATGCAGGCTTGTGAGCAACGGCACTGGCGCAATCGGGGCCTGTTCCCAAAAGCTGTAGGCAAACCCGGCGACAATCACGCTGACAAAGCCGTAGAACCCTAAAACTTCGGTTCCAAGGCTGGCGGGTGCGACCCGGCTGGCCAGATCGCGACCTGCAAATCCCAACATCCCCAGCACGGCCAGCAGGGACAGGATGGTGAAACTGTCACCAGTTGGTTGGATGATGATCACAACGCCGATCAGGCCAACGAGAATGGCGCTCCACCGCCGCCAACCAACGGTCTCTCCGAATAGCAGCGCGGCACAGGCGACGACCACAAGCGGGGTGGCCTGCAGGATAACGGTTGCAGATGACAAGGGCGTCAGTGTGATAGCCAGGACGTAGAACAGCCGTCCGAGAATTTCGAACACCGCGCGGATTTTCATCGCGGGCGACAGAACATCCGGTTGCAACAGCCGCGTGCCGCGTGCCATCGCGACACAGGCAAAGATCACCGCGCCACCCAATCCGAACAGGACAAGAATTTGCCAGACGGGCAAGGCAACCGCCGCCGCTTTCAGCAGCGCGTCTTCCAGTGCGAAACATGCCATCGCGCCGATCATCCATGCGCTACCGATAAGGTTCGCGCGCGCGTCGGTCTCAATATTTGGGGTCATCGGTTCGTCTTTGCCATTGGGCCTAATGGGCGGCACTCTGACGACAATCCGACCCGGGGCCAAGGCCAATAACCGCTGCCGCGCCGGACTGCGGCGCTTTGACCAAGCCTCTGTGATCGGTACAGTTTTTTTCCGCCCCGTCTTTCCTGTCCCCGGTCAGCGATGTAGGGTCTGCTTCATGAAGTGGAACCTGCCGAATATCCTGACCGTCCTGCGCCTGCTGGCCGCGCCCGGTCTGGCCGTAATGTTTCTGTATTTCACCAGACCCTATGCAGACTGGTTTGCGCTGATCCTGTTTCTGACGGCAGCCATTACCGACTGGTTCGACGGATATCTGGCGCGAGCGTGGAAACAGGAAACCAAGATCGGCGCCATGCTGGACCCGATTGCGGACAAGGCGATGGTGGTGATCGCGCTGATGATCCTTGTGGGTTACTCCGCTGAGCACTGGACGCCCTGGCTGGTGCTGCCAGCAACGGTCATCCTGTTCCGCGAAGTTTTTGTCTCAGGCCTGCGTGAATATCTGGGCGATACAGCCGGAACGCTGAAGGTCACAAAGCTGGCGAAATGGAAAACGACCGCGCAGATGGTGGCGATTGCCATTCTGTTTTCGCAGGGGATTTTCGAACACTATTTTGTGATGGCTACATTCGGCATGGATGCCGAAACAATGGATCTGGTCCTGACGGGTCAACTGGAAGACCTAAATCACATGCGCTGGCATCTCGAAGCGATGTTCTGGTCTGGCCGGATCGGGTTGTGGCTTCTGTGGATTGCGGCGGCGCTGACATTGATCACCGGCTATGACTACCTACGTAAAGCCATGCCCCATCTGAAGGAGAGCTAAGGGATGGATGTGCTGTATTTTGCCTGGGTGCGTGAACGGATCGGCCTGCCGAAAGAACGGATCGAGACCAAGGCCGCGACCGTATCCGATCTGGTCGCCGAGCTGAGCGCGCGCGAAGACCGCTATGCTGCCGCATTTGCGGACCTGTCCGCACTGCGCGTCGCTCTGGATCAGGAACTGTCCGATTTTGACGCATCGCTTGCTGGTGTGCGCGAAGTGGCTTTTTTCCCGCCAATGACCGGCGGCTAAAACCATGCGCATCGCGGTTCAGGAAGAAGAATTTGATCTTGGGGCCGAAGCCAATACCTTCGCTGCCGGAGACGATGCCAACGGCGCCATCGTGACCTTTACCGGCGTGGTGCGCGATCTGGCATCCGGTGATCTGGATGTGATGGAGATCGAGCATTACCCCGGTATGACCGAACGCGCGCTAACCAAAATAGCCAAAGAGGCACAGCAGCGCTGGTCGTTGGGCGATGTTCTGGTGATCCACCGCCACGGGCGCCTTGCCCCCGGGGACCGGATCATGATGGTGGCTACTGCCGCGCGGCACCGCAAGGATGCGTTTGAGGCGGCAGAATACCTGATGGATTACCTAAAATCCCGCGCGCCTTTCTGGAAAAAAGAAATCACCACATCCGGCGCGCAATGGGTCGCAGCCAAGGATGAGGATGAAGATGCGCTGACGCGGTGGTAGGTTCTGTGCCCGGCACCGGATTATCTGGTGCCGGGTCTATTATAGCGAGTTAGGTGCTTTGTTCGGTGTTACACTGCCGTGCGGCTTCGATGGCTTTTTTAGTACCATCCAGACTAACGGTGAATGCGAACTCTTTCTTCGGAAACACGGTCATTTCGTATTTGTTCATGACGTCATCCACAAACTGGGCGTTGTTCGCAAGGATGTATCCGCCTGTATATCCGTCGGCGAGATGCTTAGTCTTCTTGTGCGCCTCAGCTTCGTAGACGTTGCCGTCGAGTGACAGGAAGATCTTTTCTTTCTTACCCTTCAAGCCAATGTCGTTCTTCGTGAACACACCTAGATAGCCCATCTCGTGGTCTTTGGTCAGACCCATCTGAACAACGTTCTGGTTTTCGTCCATACGCTCGATCAGGCAGGACCCGCGGGAGTCATCCACAAAGATGGTCCAGCCGGATTCTTCGCCCCAGTTGGTGAAGGTATCATTCTCTGAAGGTATCACGTCACTTGACGCCCAGACGGCGGCGCCGGTGAAGATGCTTAGAGTTGCAGCAGCAGTTAATGATGATTTGAAATTCATAGTACACTCCAATTTTCTGGATAGTGAACAGTGATGTGCATGTGTAAAAATGCACCAATTCCTAATATTGAATTTGTTGTAGGAATTGAAGGCGATTGCCTCGGATCGGCTGATTTGTGCCGAAGGTGCAGTCGGCCCCAACCGGGGTCAGCTATTAAGCCCGGGGCTGGGATCAATCCGCGTTGTTGATACGCCCGCGTAGTTCTTCGGCCTCTTGCCGCGCCGCGCGCAGGCCGTCCATGGCGGCTGCCAATTCGGCCTCGGTCTGGGTCAGCTGGTTGGTCAGTTCGGCCTCGCGCTGCTGCAGATAGGTGATCGCCTGATCGCGGGTTTCTTCTGCCTCGTGCAGTTCCTGGCTCATGCGGTCCAGATCGGCGACGTCGCTTTGGCGGACGCGCGACAGGCGATGGGCCAGCCAGTTGGCGAACCACCCCATGCAAAAGGCGGCAAACAATATGACGGCGGTCGCGATAATGAATTCGATTCTGTTCAATTTACTGGTCCCCTGCGCCCGAGTCGGTTTCCGCATCCGTTTCCGGGGCTTCGGCCTCTGGCTCTGCGTCTTGTGACGTCTCTGTTTCGTCTTCCATCGCTTCCAGCGCGGTTTGAGATTCGGCGGTGGATTCGGGCCGGATCAGGCGGAATTCGATGCGTCTGTTTTCTTCGCGTCCGGCCTCGGTGTCATTGTCGGCGATTGGCTGGGTTTCACCATAGCCCAAGGCGGTAAAGCTGGCTGTGGGCACGCGCCGCGCGCGCAGCTCATTTAAGATAGATTGTGCCCGTGACTGGCTGAGCTGCTGGTTCATCTCTTCGCGGCCCTGGCCGTCAGTGTGGCCCTGAATCTCCAGTCGGATGGGTCCGCATTCCCGCAGGATGTCGGCGATCTGATTGACCGTATCGCGCGAGTCGGCGGCGACCGTGGCAGAGCCCGGTTCAAAGGCGATTTTCGAACCCGCCTGAACCTCGGCGATGCGCTCTTCGCAAACATCCGGGTCGGGTAGCTTGTCTGCGGGCTCGGGTGGCTTTTGATAGGTGATCGACAGGCTGAAATCCTGTGCCTCGCCTAGTTTCTCCGACAACAGCCCAGAAATATAAGCCCGGGTTTTGGGATCGTGGCTGATGCCGTTCAGAACCACTTCGTCCGGTGTCACGGTCAGCGCGCCGTTGTGCAGTTGCGACAGTGACTCAAGCCCGCTGAGGACGCGAATGGACCAATCAGCAGGCAGGTCAGGGGCGATGCGGGTGGCCGTATGAACGTGCTCGGAACCAAACGCGGCACGGGCATAGCTGTCGACCATGTCGCGAAGGGTTTCATCCCCCAGCCGGCCGCGCATTTGCACCAGACCTTCGGGGCTGCGTGTCGCTGAAAATTCGGGCGGGCCGGATTGGTTTTCCGTTTCGGGTTCTGGCAGAACCGCGTGCAGGGCAAAGACCTCGGGCAGTGCGTTTTCCAGTTCGCCGATCACCTGGTCGAACACCGCGGTACTTGTACCTTCAGCCGCGACCAGAGTGATGTCGGCGTCCGATAAAGTAACCGTACCCTGACCGATGTCTGACAAGGCCCGAATGCTGAGCACAGCAGCGTCGGGCCAACGTGGAGACGGTTCGCCCAGACCGATGGTGCAGGAATAAGGCCCGGTCAGACCAGCATCCTGGGCGGCTGCGACGATCCGGTCCCGCGCCTTTTCATCCTGGGCTGAGCAGGCGTCGAAACGCCCGCCGTTTTCGTCGATCAGATAACGCAAAGTAAAGGGCGTAATGACCGGGCGAGGTGCCGAGATGGACAGGCCTATGCGTAGGCTCGGCAGTGCCGCGCGGGTTAGTTCTTGTTCGAGCCGCTCCTTTTCCTGCTGACTGTCGGCAATTGCGGTCACCTTCACAAGCCCGGGGCTGGCCGAGATTTTGGCCCGAGGCAACCGGGTCAGCGCTTCGACCGCATAAGTAATCGCTTCGTCCCAGCCTTTCGGCTTTGGATAATCGGCGGTTTCCAACAAATCTGAGACCGGTCCGTCATTCAGTCTGCGCAATCTCTCTGTCAGCGCGTCACGATCTTCGCTGGCCGGGATCAGGCCAATAACCGATATTCCGCTGTCATTGCGAAGAATCTCGGCTGAAAAGCGTGGCGAGGCCAGCTGCGTCGTGGGCGCGACTTCCATTTCGTCAATGACGCGCGAGGTGTCGACCTCGGTCCCTGCCGCTGTCAGAGCGTTGAATCGTGTGGCCTCATCCGAAGCCGTACCGGTCAGAACGACCCGCAGCCCGTCCGATTGGACCTCGGCCCAGTCGTGACCCTTCAGGTCCAGCGCACGTCGCACGGCGAACTCCGAGGCTTCTTCGACTTTTGTCACGGCAAAACTTGCCGCCAACAGAGACAGCCCTGCGGACACAAGGAAGACAAAGGCAACGACGAAGACATAAGGCAGGCGCATGTGCGAACTATCGACTCCTCGGGTGAGTGTTCGGAACTCTTACAGAGGGCTAGGCCCGGGTGCAATCAGAGCAACAAGGCGACGCAAAGGAAGATCAGCGGAATAAGGCCGGTGTCACGGTTGGCGCGGAACAATTGCAGCAGTTTGGCGTTGTCTTCGATATCAAGCCCCCGCAATTGCCATGCCATGTGCCACCCCATCGCCCAAGGCCCGCCAAGTGCCACCACCAAGGCGATGATTGATGCTTGAGTCGTTGCCGCGTCGATTATTGCCAGCCCCATCAGCGCCACGGTGGCGATCAGGAAATATTTCAACCATCGCGCAGTGTCGGTTCCAAACAGGCGAGCTGTGGATTTGATTCCGATCAGCTCGTCATCCTCAGCGTCCTGATGGGCATAGATCGTATCGTAGAACAGCGTCCATGCGATCCCGGCTAGGTACAGCGTGATTGCGGGTATACCCACGGTTCCCGTGTGGGCAGCCCAGGCCAGCAGGATGCCCCAGTTGAAGGCCAGCCCCAGAAACACCTGCGGCCACCAGGTGAATCGCTTGGCAAAGGGGTAGATCGTCACCGGCAACAGCGACAGTACGCCCATCGCAATTGCGGCCTGGTTGAATGTCAACAGAATCATCAGCGCCAGCAGGCATTGTAGCCCCATCCAGATCACTGCCTGCCGCACGCTGACCTGACCCGATGGAATCGGGCGGGATCGGGTGCGCTCCACCTGACCGTCAAATTCGCGGTCGGTGATGTCGTTCCATGTGCAGCCCGCACCGCGCATCAGAAAGGCTCCGAAGGCGCAGCCGATGGCGATCCACAGATCCTCCCACCGCGGGGTGCCGTCGCTGAGGATAGCCAGCGCCAATCCCCACCAGCAGGGAATCAACAGCAACCACGTGCCGATGGGCCGGTCAGCGCGGCTCAGACGCAGGTAGGGGCGGGTGAAAGCGGGCGCATATGTATCGACCCAGTTGCCGCTGACAGCGTCGGCAACCTGACCGTCTGGTGTTGGGGCATTGCCTTGCATATGTAAGGTCTCATGAGTGCAAAGATCAGACTGTATGTAGAGCACCCTCTGGGTCAGGGGCAATCGGTTCCTTTGACGCGCGAGCAGGCCCATTACCTGTTTGGCGTCATGCGCCTGTCCGTCGGTGGACAGGTCGCGCTGTTCAATGGGCAGGACGGAGAGTGGCTGGCCGAGGTAACAGAGGCCGGCAAGCGGGGCGGCGTCTTGTCCTGCGTTGAGCAATCCAAACCGCTGCAGCTGCCGCCCGATCTATGGTTTCTGTTTGCGCCGATCAAAAAAACGCGCACTGACTTTATCGTTGAAAAAGCAGCCGAAATGGGCGCGGCGCGGATCATGCCGGTGCAGACGGAATTCACCAACTCGGAACGCATTCGTCAGGACCGCTTGCAGGCGCACGCCGTTGAGGCGACCGAGCAATGCGGTGGAACATTTGTGCCCGAGGTGGCTGATCTGCAGCGATTGGATCGCGTATTGGAAAGCTGGCCCGAAGGGCGGCAACTGATGTTCTGCGATGAGGCTGAGGTAGGCTCGGCTCTACGGCTGGCTGGCAATGAAACGGACCAACCCTGGGCTATTCTCATCGGCCCCGAAGGTGGCTTTTCCGAGCGTGAGCGCGCGCGGCTGGCTGCGCTGCCCTTTTCGCATGTGGTCAGCCTTGGCCCGCGCATCCTGCGCGCGGATACGGCTGCCGTAGCGGCGCTGACGATGTGGCAGCAGGCGCTGGGAGACTGGGTATGAACTGGCAAGAAGCGCAAGGCGCAGAGGTTCCAAAGATCGACAGGTTCCTGTTTGAACATATCCAGACGTCCATGTTCCTTCTGGCGAACCTGCGGGACTTCGGCTTGCGCGGCTCAGACCCGCGCGCCTTGAACTTGTGGACATTGGGTGATGATCCGAGGGCGATATTTGGAATCACAAATGAAGGTATGGTCCTGCCGCAATGCCCCGAATGCTCGGATGACGAATTGGCCCAGGCGATTCGCCTGATCCGGGGGCGCAGGTTGTTCGGTCTGGCGGCTGAGGCCACTCAAGCACGTCGGATCATGCAGCTTGCGGGATGGGAAGACCGCCCTGCAACCCTAAACAGTGACGAGCCGGGGTTCTCGCTGGAGCTGAATCAACTTGTCATGCCGGACGCCACCAGCGCGAAACTGGTGCCGCTGGATGAACTGGACCGATCCATAACAGTGGGATGGCGGCAAGACTATCTGATCGAAGCAATGGGCTTTGACCCCGAACGCGCGCAACCTCAGGCACAAAAAGATATCGCTGCCTATATCGAACGCGATTCCCATCGGGCCTTGCTGATTGATGGTCGGCCAGTAGGAATGACCGGGTTCAACTCGCGTTTGCCAGAGGTTGTCCAGATTGGCGGTGTTTATACGCCGCCCGATCTTCGGGGGCATGGATACGCGCGACTAGCAGTGGCGCTACATCTACGCGAGGCGCACAGCAACGGCGCAACCCGCGCTGTTCTGTTTGCCGCTAGCGATGCCGCCGCGCGTGCCTATATAGCAATAGGGTTCCGGCCAGCAGGCCATTATTCCCTGATTTTGTTCAAAAACCCTGAGGACACGGCATGAGTTTCATCCGACCCGAAGCCAAACTGGCCCTGTGGCGCTGGCGCGAAGTGCTGGTGGCAGGGGTCGTCTTGTTGGTCGGCCTCAGCTGGATCGGCGGACCCGGTGGATTGCTGGGTTGGCTGGGCTGGGTACTGATCGCGGTCTCGGTGGCGCTGGCCGTTATTGGCATTCAACGCGCCCGGTTCCGTACCGGTGCAGGTGGCCCCGGTCTGGTGACAATCGATGAAGGTCAGATCACTTATCTGGGACCGCTGACAGGCGGCATCGTTGCGACACGTGAAATCGAGCGCCTTGTGCTGGACCCGACATCGTCCCCGGCACATTGGATTTTGGATCAGCAGGGGCAGCCGACGCTTCACATTCCTGTGAATGCGGAAGGTGCCGAAGCGCTGTTTGATGTGTTCTCGGCCCTTCCGGGTTTGAAAACCGAACAAATGCTGTTGGAACTGAACGGTGGCGCGACGCATCCTGTGGTTATTTGGGAACGCACGCCTCTGCGTCCGGCCCATTTGAGGCTGCATTGACACTGGCGCGGTTTAAGACCACGACTGACCAAACGACAGACACATCAGGATCGGAGCACGGTTCATGTCCATTCCCCAGTCCGGCGGCGGACCGATCGAACGCCATGAGCAACTGGCCGAATATCTGGAATCGGGCTGCAAGCCCAAACAGGATTGGCGCATCGGAACCGAACATGAGAAGTTCGGTTATTGCAAAGACACGCTGAAACCGCTGCCCTTTGAGGGTGAGCGTTCCATTCTTGCCGTCCTGCAGGGTTTGCGTGATTTGCATGGCTGGGCCCCGGTGGAAGAGGCCGGCAAGCTGATCGGGCTGGAAAAAGACGGCGCCAATGTATCGCTGGAACCCGGCGGGCAGTTGGAATTGTCAGGCGCGCCGCTTGAGACCATTCATGAAACCTGTGACGAGGTGAACGCGCATCTGCGCGATGTGAAGGATATCGCGGACAAGATCGGTGTCGGTTTCATCGGCCTTGGGGCCGCCCCGATCTGGACCCACGAGGAAATGCCGCTGATGCCCAAGGGGCGTTACCGGCTGATGAATGACTACATGGAAAAAGTCGGCACCATGGGCCGGTCGATGATGCGCCGGACGTGTACGGTTCAGGTCAATATCGACTTTGGATCCGAGGCCGACATGGTGCAGAAACTGCGCGTCGCGCTGGCGTTGCAGCCTGTGGCAACGGCACTGTTTGCCAATTCCCCGTTCTTTGAGGGTAAGCCAAACGGCCAAAAAAGCTGGCGCAGCTATATCTGGCGTCATCTGGATGATGCGCGCACCGGTATGCTGCCCTTTGTGTTCGAAGACGGGTTCGGGTTCGAGGCTTGGGTCGAGTACGCCTTGGATGTGCCGATGTATTTCGTCTATCGCGACGGCAAGTATATCGACGCGCTGGGTCAGTCCTTCCGTGACTTTCTGCAAGGCAAACTGCCTGCATTGCCGGGCGAAACGCCAACGTTGTCTGACTGGGCGGATCACCTGACCACAGCATTCCCCGAGGCGCGGATCAAGAAGTTCATGGAGATGCGCGGGGCCGATGGTGGTCCCTGGCGGCGCCTGTGTGCCTTGCCCGCATTCTGGGTCGGTTTGACCTATGATCAAGGCGCGCTGGATGCGGCCTGGGATCTGGTCAAAGGCTGGGATGCCGAGACGCGCGAAGAGCTTCGGGTTGCCGCCGCCCGGGACGGCCTGCAGGCGCAGGTCGGCGACATCAACATGCACGATCTGGCTGGCGAGGTGGTTTCGATCGCCCAAGCCGGCTTGAAATCCCGCGCCTTTCCCGGTGCAGGTGGGTTGGTACCGGATGAAACGCATTTCCTGAATGCGCTCAAGGACAGTATCGAAACTGGCAAGGTTCCGGCGGACGAGTTGCTGGATCACTATAACGGCGACTGGAACGGCGATCTGACCCGGATTTATCCCGATTTCAGCTACTGACCGTCTTTTAGGTCTGTTGCCTTTAGGAGAGTATTTGCCAATTAACGTGATGTGACCTTGCCATGTGGCGGGGTCAACCGACTATGCTTGGCAAGATATCCCCGAGCGTGATGACGTCATGGCCCGTATCAGCGAACTGCATTATTCCAATGCCTATGCCGCCCAAAGCGGCGTTTCCGAGTTCCTAGAGGTTGCGCTGAGATCCGATGAGGATCCGGCCAATTTCACTGTGTCCTTCTATCAGGCGAATGGTCAGGTCGGGATCGAGATTCCGCTGACCCACCCATCGGTTCAGGTTTCCATCGACCCTGACAACAATGAACAGGTCTTTGTAATTTCGGCAGATTTCTTTCCGATCCTGCTGACAGACCCCAATGGCGGGGGTCCGAACAACTATGAAGCCTATGCGCTGACCAATACATCGACGGGCGAGGTCATTGATTTCTACGATATCGGCGGCGGAACCACCAATATCGTAGCGCAAAACGGGTTGGCCGCCGGGGAAACTTCGGAAAATCTGCCGGTTCTTGTTGGGCCGAACCAAACCACGACAACCCTGCAGTTCAATCAGCCCAACCCGGACACACTGGTGCATGCGCCGCTCTCGCCCGGCGATTCAGGCGCACCGTGTTTCGCGGCTGGCACGTTGGTCGACACGCCGGATGGTCCGCGTAGGGTTGAAACTCTGGGGCCGGGTGACTTGGTGCTGACACAGGACGATGGTGCTTGCATCATTCGCTGGGCCGGTGGCCGCACTGTTTCAGGACGGGGTCGATTTGCACCCGTTCGTATCCGTTCCGGCGCGTTGGGGGCGGAAAGGGACATTTACGTCTCGCCGCAACACCGCCTGCTGGTCTCAGGTTGGCAGGCGCAGCTGCTGTTCGGAGAAGATGAGGTTCTTGTCGCGGCCAAATCAATGGTCAATGACACGGCCATCACATCCGCGCCTTGCGACCTTGTCCACTATGTCCACCTGTTCTTTGACCGGCATCAACTGGTGTCGACCTCTGGTCTGATCTCGGAAAGCTTCTTTCCTGGGGCGCAGGGCCTGTCGAGTCTTGATCGCGAAGCCGCGGACGAGCTGTTCGCCCTGTTCCCCGAGCTTATGGATCAGCCGCAAACTTATGGCCCGACCGTTCGTCCGGTCCGGTGCGGCCCACAAGTGGCAATGCTGCGGGCGATCTGATCCGCCCCTCTTGCTTTCGCAGACTGCTGTGATAGCAGAGCTTCAACAGCATTCAGGGAACCGTCATGGACGATCTTAAGGGAAAATATCTGGGTCAGATCGCCGATGCAGGCGACGAAAACGCGCTCGAAGCGATCCGTGTCGCGGCTGTCGGCAAAAAGGGCGAAGTCGCGCTGAAGATGCGCGAATTGGGCAAGATGACGCCCGAGGAACGTCAGGTCGCTGGCCCCGCGCTGAATGCCCTGAAGGATGAGATCAACTCGGCCCTGTCCGCCAAGAAAGCCGCTTTGGCCGATGCCGCGCTAGACGAACGCCTGCGCACAGAATGGCTGGATGTGACCCTGCCGACCCGCGCGCGCCGTCAGGGCTCGATCCACCCGGTTAGCCAAGCGACTGAGGAGCTGACCGCGATCTTTGCCGAACTGGGTTTCTCGGTGGCTGAAGGGCCGCGGATTGAGACCGACTGGCATAATTTCGACGCGCTGAACATCCCCGGCCACCACCCCGCGCGGGCCGAGATGGACACGTTCTACATGCATCGCGCCGAGGGCGACAATCGCCCGCCGCACGTGCTGCGCACCCATACGTCGCCGGTCCAGATCCGCTCGATGGAGAAACAGGGCGCGCCGATCCGCATCATTTGTCCGGGCGGCGTGTATCGTGCCGACTATGACCAGACCCACACCCCGATGTTCCATCAGGTCGAAGGTTTGGCCATCGACAAGGACATCTCGATGGCGAACCTGAAATGGGTTCTGGAAGAGTTCGTGAAGGCGTTCTTCGAGGTCGACGATGTCGAACTGCGCTTCCGCGCCTCGCACTTCCCGTTCACCGAACCGTCGGCCGAGGTCGATATCCGCTGTTCCTGGGACAACGGCCAGCTGAAGATCGGCGAGGGTGACGACTGGATGGAGATTCTGGGCTCGGGCATGGTCCACCCCAAGGTGATCGCTGCCGGTGGTATCGACCCCGAAGTCTATCAGGGCTTTGCGTTCGGCATCGGGATCGACCGTCTGGCGATGCTGAAATACGGTATTCCGGATCTGCGGGCGTTCTTTGATTCCGACCTTCGCTGGCTGCGTCATTATGGGTTCGCGGCGCTGGATATGCCGAACCTGCATGGTGGTTTGTCGCGTTGAGTTGTCTGAGTAGGCTAGATGCAAATTTCAATTTGGTTGCCTTTCGTTAGCGCGATCCTTGGCGCTTCTGTTCCGGTTGTGTTGGGAACGTTCTTCTATTCCCATCAAAAAAAGACGGACAGACGAGAACAACTCCATGTTGAAAAACGGCACGCATACAGAGATTTTCTTAGGTGCCTTCAACAGCTTGGAATGAACTCACTGCTGAAAGCAAGTAAGCAGGAAAGAACGCTTGATCGCGAAGTTACAGAAGAAGCTATGACAGCTTTGTTTGTACTTCAGCTTTACGCACCCGAAGATATTTCAGAGAAAGCGGGAAGTCTTGTATCGCAAGCTCTCGCACTCACTTTGGAGGATCGAATCTTTGCAAAAGATCGGTTCCAGATAACAAAGGAAATGCGTTCCGATTTATCTAAACACTAAAGTGGGCTGAACGTAGTTTTCCAAGTGAGGAGCAAAGGCCGATAGGCCGCCGCGCTATCGCTAGACCGCCCGCACGGGCTGGCGATTTGTCTCCGCAGGTACCCGGTTTGAGCGATACACGGACTTGACCAGCATAAACCGCCCACTACAACCTGAAGATCGCCACCCCGCGGTCTGACGACAGCGCGGCTTGTCACAATCTCCCACGGGGTTGTGACGTGACAGCGGGCGCAGGCTCGCTAGGGTTCGGCAGATGATTTACCGACTGCTTTGCCTTCTCCTGCTGACCGCCACGCAAGCCGCTGCTGTGGATAGATGCCACGGCGATACTGCCTGTCAGGTCGGCGACCGCTCTTATCATGTACTGGAACCCGACGGCTGGGACGGCGAAACGCCTCTGCCGGTGTTGCTGCATTTCCACGGCTGGGCGCGGCAGGGAACCGTGGTGGTGAAACACGAACGCATCGCCGGAGCCACAAAGCTGCGCGGTGTTCTGCTGGTGGCGCCAAACGGGTTGGGCAAAAGCTGGGATTTCTGGACCTCGGACACCGGCGATGTCCCCTTTGCCGACCGGGTGCTTGAAGATGTGGCCCAACGCTATCCAATTGACCCGGACCGCATCTATGTATCGGGCTATTCCTTTGGTGGTGCGATGGCGTGGCGCTATGTGTGCCAGTCAGGCAATGACACGGCTGCCTTGCTGGCGGTCGCGGGGTCGATCCGTCAGACCGAGCACTGCCCGCAAGCCCCGGCCGAGGTGCGCCATGTGCACGGGACCAGCGACACCGTAATGGATTTCCCCTTTGGGCCGGGCGCGGACACGACTTATCCAGTGGCGCTGTGGCGGCAGAAGTTCGGGTGTGAAACAGCGACGCCGCGCGGGGATTGGAGTGTTGTGCCGATCCTGACACTCAGCCGGGTGGAATGGACCGATTGTGTGCAGGGACAGGTGGTGCTGGACACACATCCCGGTGGACATTTCATCCCGCACGGCTGGATTGGGCGGCAGTTGGATGAGCTGCTGGGGCGTGAACCGACATACCCCTGATCATTTGACTTGGACGGGTAATTCCAGCTTGGTTGCCCGGAATGATCCGAAAATGGAACTGCCAGATGAAAACCATGCTGCTAAGCGCCCTGATCCTTGTCGCCACACCTGTTCTGGCGCGAGACACCTATCCACCGGTTGAGGTTCTGTTGCAGACCGATAAATCCGTGATTGGCGAACCACTGGAATACCCCGAAGGCAAGGCGCAGATAACAATGGCCATCGTGACCATGCAGCCCGGCCAAAAAACCGGCTGGCACCGGCACGAGGCCCCATTGGCGGCTTACATGCTAGAGGGTGAAATCAACGTGGATTACGGGGATGCCGGGACCAAAACCTACAAAACCGGTGATGCGCTGGTCGAGGCGTTCCGTTCACCTCATGCAGGCGTGAATTCAGGCGAAGATATCGCGCGGATTCTGGCTGTGTTTGTCGGTGCAGAGGGCGTTTCCAACACGGTCGCGGAAGAGTAGGCGCCCAAGCCCCCTGCACCCTCTTTCCCCTGTCCGCAATATCCGTTAAACGCGGTCTGACCCTAGATTTACTGGCGGATACCGACCGATGAAATTCACTCTTTCCTGGCTGAAAGACCACCTCGACACCGATGCGTCGGTAGATGAGATTGCAGAGACGCTGACCGATCTTGGACTGGAAGTCGAAGAGATCGTGAACCCTGCGGACCGTCTGGCAGGCTTTACGCTGGGCTATGTGAAGCACGCGGAAAAACATCCTGATGCCGACAAGCTGCGTGTGTGCACGGTCGCGACCGACGAGGGCGATCTGCAGATCATCTGCGGCGCGCCGAATGCGCGCGAAGGGATCACTGTCGTTGTCTGCAAACCCGGCATGTATATCCCCGGTCTGGACCTGACCATCAGCGTCGGCAAGATCCGCGGTGTTGAAAGCTTTGGCATGATGGCCTCCGAGCGGGAGCTGGAGCTTTCGGACGAGCATGACGGCATCATCGAACTGCCTTCGGGTGACGTCGGCGACAAGTTCGTCGACTGGCTGGCCGAAAACGAACCCGCGAAGGTCGATCCGATGATCGAAATCGCGATCACGCCGAACCGCCCTGATGCGCTGGGCGTGGCCGGGATCGCCCGTGATCTGGCTGCGCGCGGTGTTGGCACGCTAAAAGAGCGTGATTATGTGCCGGTGCCGGGTGACTTCGAAAGCCCGATCAAGGTGACAATTGATGAGGATACGCTGGACGGCGCGCCGCATTTCACCGGTCGTCTGATCAAGGGCGTCAAAAACGGCCCCAGCCCGCAATGGCTGCAGGATCAGTTGAAGGCAATCGGCCTGCGTCCGATCTCGGCGTTGGTCGATATCACCAACTATATGACGTTCGACCAGAACCGTCCGCTGCACGTGTTCGACGCCGACAAGGTGCAGGGCAACCTGCGCGTTCACCGTGCCAAAGGCGGTGAAAAGCTGGTTGCGCTGGACGAGAAAGAATACACCCTGCAGCCCGGTATGATGGTGATTTCGGACGATAAGGGCCCGGAGTCGATTGGCGGGATCATGGGCGGTGAGGAAACTGGTTGTACCGAGGACACCGTGAATGTGTTCCTTGAAAGCGCGTTTTGGGATCATGTGCAGATCGCGTTGACCGGCCGTGCGCTTAAGATCAACTCGGACGCGCGCTATCGGTTCGAACGTGGCGTGGACCCGGAATACACGCTGGAAGGGCTGGAACACGCCACACAGATGATCCTGGATATCTGCGGCGGCGAAGTGTCCAAGGTGGTCGAAGCGGGCAAAGCACCGAACCACGCACGGGCCTACAAGCTGGATGCCGAGCGTGTGCAGTCGCTGGTCGGCATGGACATTCCTGAGGCCGAGCAACGTCAAACCCTGACCCGTCTGGGCTTCCGCCTGGAAGGTGAGATGGCTCACGTTCCCAGTTGGCGTCCCGATGTCATGGGTGAGGCCGATTTGGTGGAAGAGGTCGCACGCATTGCATCCCTGACCAAACTGCAGGGCAAGCCGCTGCCGCGTATTACGGATGGTATTCCCAAGGCGGTGATGACCCCGTCGCAGCGGCGTCAGTCGATGGCACGTCGCACTTGCGCGGCGCTGGGGTACAATGAATGTGTGAGCTATACCTTCATCGATCAGGCCTCGGCCGCGTTGTTCGGTGGTGGGGATGAGGCGACGCAGCTTGAAAACCCGATCTCGTCCGAGATGAGCCATATGCGCCCCGATTTGCTGCCCGGCCTGTTGCAGGCTGCGGCACGAAATCAAGCGCGTGGCTATACCGATGTCGCGCTGTTCGAGGTTGGTCCGGTGTTTCACGATGGTGAGCCTGGCGATCAGAAAACCCAGATCACTGGCCTTTTGGTTGGACGCAGCGGTCCCAAGGATGTGCACGGTGCTTCGCGCCCTGTCGATGTGTTCGACGCCAAAGCAGATGCCGAGGCTGTGCTGGCCGCAATCGGTGCGCCCGCTAAAGTGCAGGT
The DNA here is from genome assembly GCF_059611125.1 of Ruegeria sp. CDSB029. Classification (NCBI taxonomy): domain Bacteria; kingdom Pseudomonadati; phylum Pseudomonadota; class Alphaproteobacteria; order Rhodobacterales; family Roseobacteraceae; genus Ruegeria; species Ruegeria sp. CDSB029. Next base: position 188,271 of record NZ_JBXWOX010000007.1, on the reverse strand, counting down.
CCTGCGCGATGGTGATGCCTGGTGGCATCCTGGCCGTCATGGCAAGATCTGTCTTGGCCCGAAAAAGGTGTTGGGCGTCTTTGGTGAGCTGCACCCGCGCGTGTTGCAGGCGATGGATATCAAAGGCCCTGCGATGGCTTTCACCATCTGGCCGGAAGAGGTGCCTCTGCCACGTAAGTCCGGTGCCACCCGAGCGGCGCTGGAATTGCGCGATCTTCAGGCGGTCGAGCGTGACTTTGCCTTTGTCGTCGACGAGGGCGTCGAAGCGCTGACACTGGTGAACGCCGCAGCGGGTGCTGACAAGGTGCTGATCGAGGACGTCCGGGTCTTTGACGAGTTTATCGGCGGTAGTCTGGGTGAGGGTAAGAAATCTCTGGCCATCACTGTTCGCCTCCAGCCGACGGATGCGACTCTAAAGGAAAAAGACATCGAAGCGGTGGCTGAGAAAATCATCGCCAAGGTCACCAAGGCGACTGGCGGCGTTCTGCGCGGGTGATGCCTGGCCGCCTCCGGCTGGAGTTTTTGAAAAGATGAAGGGGCGGTGGCGCCCTTTCTGTTTTTGCGGAGGAGCAAATGATGCTGAACGTTTACCTATCCGGCGAAATCCATACCGATTGGCGGGAACAGATCATCGAAGGCGCTCAGGGTCTGGACATCACGTTCAACAGTCCTGTGACTGATCACGCGGCCAGCGATGACTGTGGTGTGGCCATTCTGGGGGCCGAGCCAAACAAGTATTGGCACGACCACAAAGGCGCAATGGTCAACGCGATCCGCACGCGCAAAGGCATCGCGGATGCCGATGTGGTCGTGGTCCGCTTCGGTGAAAAATACAAACAGTGGAACGCTGCATTTGACGCGGGTTACGCTGCGGCGCTGGGGAAATCACTGATTGTGCTGCACGGCCCTGATCACCAACACGCGTTGAAAGAGGTGGATGCGGCGGCACTGGCCGTGGCCGAGCAACCGGGCCAAGTCGTTGATGCACTGCGCTATGTTCTGACGGGCGCGCTGCCAAAATAACTCACGCGACGTTTTCCTTGCGGGAAATCAGGGTGCTTTCTACCGTCTGTTTGGGCAGTACGGGGAGACATTCATGGAATTCGACTATGTCATCGTGGGCGGTGGGTCCGCCGGATGTGTTATGGCCGCGCGGCTGAGCGAAGATCCAGACACAAGCGTTTGCCTGCTTGAAGCGGGTGGCGCTGGTGAAGATTTGGTGATCCGGGCTCCGGCGCTGGTGGCAGCCATGGTTTCGGGGCGGCCCAAGCTAAACAACTGGGCTTTTCAAACCGTGCCACAGGCCGGGTTGAATGGTCGGAAGGGGTTTCAGCCACGGGGAAAGGCAATGGGCGGATCGTCGGCGATCAATGCGATGCTGTATGTGCGCGGACACCCCACGGACTATAATGAATGGGCGGATCTGGGGTGCGAAGGTTGGGATTGGAAGAATGTCCTGCCTTACTTTCGCAAGGCCGAGGGCAATGTGCGCGGTGCGGATGATTTCCATGGCGGTGACGGCCCCTTGCACGTGTCGGATCAGTCTGAGCCACGGGCAATCTCTCATGCGTTTGTCGAGGCCTGCGGCCAGCAACAAATTCGCGCGACAAACGATTTCAACGGGCCGGAGCAGGAAGGTGCAGGCCTGTATCAGGTCACGCAGTTCCACGACGGGGCGCATAAGGGTGAACGTTGCTCGGCAGCTGCGGCCTATTTGCGGGGCGTCAAATCGCGGCCGAACCTGACAATCATGACAGGGGCAGAAGCCCAGAAAATCCTGATTGACGAAAAGCGCGCGACCGGGGTGTTGCTGCGTCAGAAAGGTAAGGCCGTCGAGGTTCGCGCCCGCCGGGAAGTCATCCTTTCGGGGGGTGCATTTGGTTCGCCACAATTGCTGATGTTGTCCGGTATCGGGCCCGAGGCCGAGTTGAAACAGCACGGTATTCCTGTTTTGCACGACTTGCCCGGTGTTGGTCAGAACCTGCAGGACCATCTGGACTATGTCCTCAGCTATCATTCGAAACGTAAGGATGTCATCGGGTTGACCCCGGGCGGGGTGTGGAACCTGGCCAAAGCCGGGTTGGACTGGCGCCGTACCGGAGAGGGGCTGTTTGCGACCCCCTTTGCCGAAGGCGGCGCGTTCTTCAAATCCGATCCAACCGTTTCCAAACCGGATCTTCAGCTGCACTTTGTTGTCGGAATTGTTGATGACCACATGCGCAAGATTCACTTGCCGCACGGGTATTCGTGCCATGTCTGTGTGTTGCGCCCGTTCAGCAGGGGCAGCGTTGGGCTAACCTCGGACCGAGCCGGAGAGCCGCCGCGAATTGATCCGGCTTACCTCAGCGATGACCGCGATCTGGATCTGTTGAAGCGCGGGGCACATATCATGGAGTCAATTCTCGAATCCGAACCGCTGGAACCCTGGCGCAAAAAGCGGCTCTATGCCCATGATGGAAGCGATCAGGCACTAGAGGCCGATATCCGCCGCCGTGCCGACACGATTTATCATCCGGTGGGCACCTGCAAGATGGGGGTCGACGATATGGCCGTTGTCGATACCGAAGGCCGGGTTCATGGGGTCGAGGGGCTGCGGGTGGTGGATGCATCGGTTATGCCGACGCTGGTCGGCGGCAATACCAATGCGCCCACTATCATGATTGCCGAAAAGATCGCCGAAGCAATCAGGCCCGAGGCGGCGTAACCAAGCCTTTTTGGACCGCGGGTCGTTCCAGAAACCGGTCGAGATAGGCCACCAGATTGGCGTGGTCTTCCCAGCCGACAAGGTCGTGGGCGTTGTAGAATTCGAGCCCGCGCAACCATGGCGCGATTGCGATATCGGCAATCGAATAGTCTCCGGCAATCCAATCCTGACCTTCAAGCTGTTGGTTCAGGACATTTAGCAGTCGCTTGGCCTCGTTCACGTATCGTTCGCGCGGGCGGGGGTCTTCGATCTCGCTGCCTGCGAATTTGTGGAAATAGCCTAATTGCCCGAACATCGGACCAATGCCACCCATCTGGAACATCACCCATTGGATCACGCGATATTTGTCGGCTTTGGTCTGACCCAGAAACTTGCCGCTTTTCTCGGCGAGATAAATCAGGATCGCTCCGCTTTCGAACAGACCAATGGGTTCTCCGTCCGGACCATTCGGGTCGATGATCGCCGGGATTTTGTTGTTGGGGTTCAATGACAGGAATTCGGGGCTTTTGACATCCGAGTCTGACAAGGTAATCCGATGGGCTTCATAGGGCAGGCCGGTTTCTTCCAGCATGATTGACGCTTTTACGCCGTTCGGCGTGGGGAAAGAATAGAGCTGAATCCTGTCGGGAAACTGCGCAGGCCAGCGGGCCGTGATCGGGTGAGAGGCGGTGTCCAGCATGGGGTGCTCCTGTCATGGGTTGCCTGCAATAGGTAGGTACAACGGCCCGGTCTTGCCAGTATCCGGGCTGTGCATACAAGGTCAGGGACTGTGTACGTGAGAACAACGGGGAAAACCTGCGTATCTCACACCTAGACCGAAGCGCGCTTATGGACCACTATTCCGCCAATCCCGCGCTGAGAGACGCGGGTTTGCCGTGAATCGAAAGGAGATGCGCGTGGATGAGGTCGTAACACAGGTGGGTGCCTATGCCCCGCTGATCATAAGCGCGGTCAAGGCGCTGTTCGTACTGATCCTTGGATGGATCATTGCTGGCGCCATTGCCGGTGTAGTCCGGCGCCGGATCAATGCGACACCGCATATTGATCAGACGCTTGGGAATTTCGTCGCCAGTCTGGTGAAATGGGTCATACTGGCCATGGTACTGGTTTCAGTGCTGGGCATCTTTGGCATTCAGGCGACAAGCATCGTCGCCATTTTGGGTGCCGCATCGTTGGCCATTGGTTTGGCCCTTCAGGGAACGCTGAGCGATCTCGCTGCAGGCGTTATGCTGGTTGTCTTCCGCCCTTACAAGCTGGGTCAGTATGTCGATATCGGCGGCACCGCAGGCACTGTTAAGGATCTGAACCTGTTCACGACCGAGCTGGTGACGCCGGATAACGTGCAGATCATCGTTCCGAACGGGCAATCCTGGGGATCAATCATCACGAACTACTCGGCGCATGACACGCGGCGTGTCGATCTGGTGTTCGGCATCGACTATGGCGATAGCGCTGATGAGGCGATGAAGATCATTCTGGATGTGGCAAAGGCCGATGACCGTATCCACAGTGATCCGGAACCTTGGGTGCGCGTGACAAATCTGGGCGACAGCTCGGTCGATCTGACGGCGCGGCTGTGGTGCGCGGCCGCGGATTATTGGGATGTGAAGTTCGAGACTACCAAAGCCGTGAAGGAAGCGTTTGACGCCAAAGGTGTTTCGATTCCCTACCCGCATTCGGTGGAAATTCACAAAGAAGGGTAAATGCTCCCGCCCGTCGCGCGGGCATTGGAAATGCCCTCCTCCGGTTGGGCCCGGCGCCGCGCTTTTTAGCGCGGCGTTTTTTTGTTGGTGCAAAAGTCGTTCGATCAAAAGAAAAGCGGCGCGCCAAAGGCGCGCCGCCATGCCCAACGCTGCAAAGCAGCCGCTTTAGCGGCTCCTTTCAGGGGCGAGAGTGCTTCAGGCGTTGACGATTGCCTCAGGCGAGACAACATCCAGACCCAGCGCCGTGCCAACAGCTTCGTAAGTCAGCTGACCGGCATGGACGTTCAGACCTGCCAGCAAATGCGGATCGTCCTGACATGCTTTCTTCCAGCCTTTACCCGCCAGCGCCAGCAGGAACGGCATTGTCGCGTTGCCCAGTGCGATGGTCGAGGTGCGCGCAACTGCGCCCGGCATGTTGGCCACGCAGTAGTGCATGACGCCGTCCACTTCATAGATCGGATCCGCATGGGTGGTCGCCTTGGAGGTTTCAAAGCAGCCGCCCTGGTCGATGGCAACGTCAACCAGAACCGCGCCGGGTTTCATGGTGGACAACTGCGCGCGCGAGATCAGTTTGGGTGCCGCAGCGCCCGGGATCAGGACCGCGCCGATAACCATGTCGGCATCCTGGATCAGCTCGGCCGTTGCGCCGGCTGTCGAGTACTGGCTTTTGAACGTGCTGCCGAAGACGTCGTCGAGGTAACGCAGGCGTGGCAGAGACCGGTCCAGAACGGTGACATCAGCGCCCATGCCGGCCGCGATCTTGGCTGCGTGCGTGCCAACAACGCCGCCGCCGATCACGATGACTTTGGCTGGGCCAACACCGGGAACGCCGCCCATCAGAACACCGCGGCCGCCATTGGCCTTTTGCAGGGTCCACGAACCGACCTGAGGTGCCAGACGACCGGCAACTTCGGACATCGGCGCCAGCAGCGGCAGGCCGCCGTTGCGGTCAGTTACGGTTTCATAGGCAATCGCGGTGCAGCCCGACGCTAGCAGGTCGTGGGTCTGGTCGGGATCAGGTGCCAGGTGCAGGTAGGTGAACAGCAGCTGGCCTTCACGCAGCATCTTGCGCTCAACCGCCTGAGGTTCCTTGACCTTTACGATCATGTCCGCGGTCGCAAAAACTTCTTCGGCGGTGTCGACAATGCGAGCGCCTGCAGCGACATAAGAGTCGTTGTCAAAGCCGGAACCCATGCCGGCATTGGTTTCAATGATGACCTCGTGGCCGCGCGCAACAGCTTCTTGCGCAGCGTTGGGGGTCATGCCAACACGGAATTCCTGGGGTTTGATTTCCTTGGGGCAACCGATTTTCATTTCTCGCTCCTCCATTCATAAACTGCCCAAATTATGTGCAATTTGGGATGCAATTTCTGTGAAACTCTGCCCGTCATTTTGGTTTTCTTTGCGAGAATCTTCGGTACTATTGGAATATCTTGCAAAGGATTTGCGCGTATGAGCCTCGATACGACCGATAGAAAGATTCTGGCCGCCCTGCAGAGAAACGGTAGGATGTCGAATGCCGAGCTGTCAGACCAGGTGAATCTGTCGCCGTCGGCGTGTCACCGGCGGGTCCAACGGCTTGAAGCCGACGGGTACATTCGAAACTATGTGGCGTTGCTGGATGCACGCAAGATGAACGTCCCGACCACCGTGTTTGTCGAGATCACCTTGCAGGGCCAGGCCGAAGAGCTTTTGGATGCGTTCGAAAAAGCAGTGGCGCGTATTCCCGACGTTCTGGAGTGTCATCTCATGGCGGGGACGGCGGACTATATTCTGAAGGTTGTCGCCGAGAACACCGAGGATTTCGCCCGAATTCATCGTCAGTACCTTTCGCGCTTGCCCGGCGTGGCGCAAATGCAAAGCTCATTTGCTTTGCGTACTGTGTTCAAGACGACGGCCTTGCCGGTGTGACCGTCAGGCTGGGGCCGGGTAGGTGAACAGGATCAGATGCATGGCATTGAAGCCGAAATGCATTATGACGGGCACCCACAACCGACCGGTCGCATAAAATCCCAAACCACAGGCCGCGCCAAGAATCGCGGCATAAGCGACTAGGGCCGGACCCCCGGCAAAATGCGCCAAACCAAACAGAAGGCTGGCCAGAGTCACACCAAGTGCTGCACCTAGTTTGGACGCAAAAAGCGACTGCAGATACCCACGGAAAAAGGCCTCTTCCGTCAAGCAGGTCAGAAACAGATTCGAGAGTGCGAACACAATCCACCAAGGCGGCAGGCTGACCTCTGGCCGGATGGCCTGCGCGGCCAGCCCAACGGCGAAGAGGGCGGCTAAGGCCGCAAGGCCCACCAGCAACGGTGTTCTCCGGACAGGTCTCGCTGAATTGGTCAGTCCCGGCCACGCCAACAGAACCGCGAACAGCACCATTGGCTTGTCCAGATTCAGGTACATTGAAAACGCCGAACTGTCCGGTCCGGCATAGACCCGGTCCAGTACCAGCAGGTTTTGAAATCCGGGCACCAGATGCGCCCCCAATCCAAGACACCAGCCAATCAACATGACGTGGCCAACCGCCGCGCCGGTGCCTGTGAGATGGTTCAGGGCCGCAGCACCCAGCAATCCGGCTGCAACAACTCCAACAGCCAAAGGCGTGACCAGCCCCATGGCGAGGGCGGCAAGACCAAACACCAACAGCAGCGTCAGGCCAAGTTGCCGCCGGCCCGAGGCCGCACTGACCATGCCGGCGATCAGAATGAACCAGGGCCATATCAATGGCAGAAGAGATACAAAGTATGCCACGGCTCTCTCATGTATTCAGGTGCGTATTGATGCCGTCGAACACCCCCAAATGGCAAGGCCGTGCAAGGGTCAGACTGTGCCTAACTGCTGGCGTTACGTCAAATCAGACGCTTGTATCCAGGCGCAGGTCGGTTCAATTATAGGGATGACCGTACATCTGCCTGTTTTACGGCCCCGCACCAACTTGGTATTGAACCGGCGCGGGGCGTTCATCAATTATTTCTGATGACATCAGGCGGTCACACTCTCTGGGTATGGTCGGAACCCGTTGACTGATAAGGAGCAGATCTTGGCTTACCAACACAATGACGCCCCAAAAGACTGGCTGGAAGCCGAGCTCGAAGACACGCTGGATGAAGATTTCGAGATTGAATTCAGCGAACCGATGCTGTCGATGGAAGTTCGCAAGATCTATAAGGAACAGCATCCCGACATGTTGGACCGCAAGGTCTATTTCCAGAACCTGCTGCGATTGCAGGCCGAACTGATCAGGGTTCAGGATTGGGTTCAACATACCGGCGCCAAAGTGTGCATCCTGTTCGAAGGTCGCGACAGTGCCGGTAAAGGGGGGGTAATCAAGCGGATTACCCAGCGCCTGAACCCGCGTGTTGCGCGTGTGGTTGCGTTGCCTGCACCGAGTCGCAGGGAACAAAGCCAGTGGTATTTCCAACGCTACGTGCCGCACCTGCCCGCAGCTGGCGAAATCGTTCTGTTCGACCGGTCCTGGTATAACAGGGCCGGTGTCGAACGGGTCATGGGTTTTGCCAGCGAAGATCAGGTCGAACAGTTCTTTCAGGACGTTCCCGAATTCGAACGGATGCTGGTACGGTCGGGGATCATCCTGCTGAAATATTGGTTCTCGATCACCGACGAGGAACAGCAGTTGCGATTCCTGATGCGCATTCACGATCCGATGAAGCAGTGGAAGCTGTCGCCGATGGATCTGGAATCGCGCATTCGGTGGGAATCCTACACCAAGGCCAAAGAGGATATGTTGTTCCGCACGAACATACCCGAAGCGCCCTGGTACATCGTCGAAGGCAATGACAAAAAGCGCGAACGCCTGAATTGTATCGAACACCTGCTGACCAAGATCCCGTATTCGGATGTGCCGCAGGAAAAAGTCGACCTGCCGGATCGAAAGTACAACCCGGAATACGAACGCCGGGTTCTGCCGGACGATCTGTATGTCCCAAAGATTTATTGAACTATTGAAGTAGAAATTGGTGCGAGGCAGGGTCGCCCCCGCCCCGCACCCTGGGACCCGTTAAGCGGCGTCCATCATGCAGTCGAAATCATAATAGTTGAACACAAAGACATCACCTGAATTGTCTCCGGTCATGTCAGAGCATGTCTCAACATCGTCCGCAGGATCGTCACCGCCGGTCATCACCATATCGAAATCGTCGGTTTCGGGTTCCGCATCGGCATAGTCCGTTTCGTTCCAATCAAACTGGTCGAACTGCGCCTGAATCGATTGGACGAATGCCCGGATCTCGGCCAGGAACTCCTGCACATCGAAACATGCAAATTCTTCGGGTTCTTCCGTTCCGGGCGTTTCTGGCTCCGGTACCTCGGCCACCGGTTCCTCGGGCTCGGTGACTTCTGGCTCCGGTACCTCGGCCACCGGTTCCTCTGGCTCGGTGACTTCGGGATCAGGTACCTCGGCCACCGGTTCCTCTGGCTCGGTGACTTCGGGGTCAGGTACCTCGGCCACCGGTTCCTCGGGCTCGGTGACTTCGGGGTCAGGTACCTCGGCCACCGGTTCCTCGGGCTCGGTGACTTCGGGATCAGGTACTTCGGCCACCGGTTCCTCGGGCTCTGTAACTTCGGGGTCAGGTACTTCGGCTACGGGTTCCTCTGGCTCGGCAACCTCGGGATCAGGTACTTCGGCCACGGGCTTTTCGGGCTGCGGGGTTTCTTCAACCGGTGGTGTCGGAGCCGGCGGCGTAGTGGATCCGTTGTCCAGCATGACCTCACCCTGGGTGGCAGCAAAGTTCTGCGTCACCATCACAGCGTCGAAACCCTGCATGTCGCCGGTTTCAATGCCGATCCCGATGTATTTGAAGTCGGGGTTCAGAATGTTCGCACGGTGACCGGGGCTGTTCATCAGGTTCTGATGAAGCTGCGCGACATCATCGCTGATACCAGGTGCGCCGCGTTCTGATTGCCAGGCGATGTTTTCACCTGACCGCCAGTTGCCCGAGAAATCGAAACCGGCCATTTCCATCCGCTGTGTGGCGCTGGAACCACCCGAGCCGGTGTGGCTGAACCTGTCCGTTTCCAGCATCCATTCACTGTGATCCTCGGACGAGTCGTTCAGGCGCGTTTCAAGCTGTAGGGGGTCCAGCCCGCGGGATGTGCGCTCTTGGTTAATCAGCGCCAGCATTTCTTGTTCGATACTACTTGCAGTCGACATTTTTGCCTCCGATTGGTTTTTTGTCGTGGTAGACGGCGCCAGTTACAAAGGCTCGATGCTGCGTTGACAGGGATGGCGTGTTCAGAGGCGAGTTTTGGCAGGTCAGTGCTACCGCCACGGGATTCGCTGCGCTGCAAAATGCCGGGCAAAATGTTGCTGAGAGGGAAATGGCAGCTTGTCGCGCGTGGGCGGTCCGAGTCGGCGTAAATCATCCGACCCTAGAAACGACAAACCCCCGGGCGATGCCTCGGGGGTCGTCAAATAGTGTCATCCAAAGCTGGACGAGCGAGGTTTTAGAGCAAACCTTCGCGCTGTGCTTTCTTACGTGCCAGTTTACGGGCACGACGGATCGCTTCAGCCTTCTCGCGCGCTTTTTTCTCGGACGGTTTCTCGAAATGTTGCTTAAGCTTCATTTCACGGAACACGCCTTCGCGCTGCAGCTTTTTCTTCAGGGCACGAAGCGCCTGATCGACGTTATTGTCGCGAACACTAACCTGCATGTGGTTGTCACCACCTTTCTAGATAGAGTTGCAAGGAAATTGCAGGAGTTGGCCGTATAGCAAAGCGCCTCTATCTTGTCTAGTACTGGCTCTGAGAACCGGAGAACCGCCATGACCACCACTTTTGAAGATGCAAAACAGCAGCTTTTGGACGCAGTCTTGATCCATGTGCCGTTTGACGGCTGGTCCGAAGCCAGCTTTCGCGCGGCTATATTGGATTGCGATATGGATGACACTCTGGCGCGCGCGATCTGCCCCCGCGGCGCAGTTGATCTGGCGCTTGCGTTCCATGCGCGCGGTGACGCGGCGATGGAAGACCGCCTTAAATCCACGGACCTGAGCGAGCTGAAGTTCCGAGACCGAATCGCTGCCGCGGTTCGCTTCCGGCTTGAGGCCGTTCCGGACAAGGAACTGGTACGACGGGGCATGACGTTGTTTTCCCTGCCCACGCATGCAGCCGATGGGGCAAAAGCGCTGTGGCAAACCTGTGATCTGATCTGGGACACGCTGGGAGATACATCGGACGATGTGAACTGGTACACCAAACGGGCGACATTGTCGGGTGTCTATTCCTCGACCCTGCTGTTCTGGCTGGGCGACGATTCCCCCGATCACCAGAAAACATGGGAGTTTCTGGATCGGCGGATAGACAACGTCATGCAGATCGAAAAGATCAAAGCGCAGGTGAATGGTAACCCGCTGTTCAAGCCGTTTCTGGCGGTTCCAAACTGGCTGGCCGGTCAGGTGAAGCCGCCCATGAAAATGCGGGCCGATTTGCCGGGGATGCTGAACCCGCGCAAGTAAGCGTCTGGGCCTTCCAGAAATTGCCTGCTAGGCATTGGGCAAAGGAGATTTGCCCATGACCCAGATGATGCGCGCTGTCGAAATCACCAAACCCGGTGGCCCGGATGTTCTGCAACTGACGGAACGCCCGGTTCCCAAACCACAAGCCGGGCAGGTGATCCTGAAAGTGGCCTATGCGGGTGTGAACCGCCCGGATGCGCTGCAGCGTGCCGGGGCCTATGATCCGCCTCAGGGTGCCAGCGATTTGCCGGGGCTTGAGGCATCGGGCGAGGTTGTTGCCGTTGGTGCCGGGGTCGAGGGTCTGGCCATCGGCGATCAGGTCTGTGCTTTGCTGCCCGGTGGCGGATATGCGGAATATGTGGCCACACCCGCTGCGCACTGTCTGCCAGTTCCTTCGGGAATGGGGATGAAAGAGGCCGCGTGCCTGCCCGAAACCTTCTTTACTGTGTGGTCCAACGTTTTCACGCGCGGCGGTCTGAAGGCAGGTGAGCGTTTTCTGGTGCATGGCGGATCCAGCGGCATTGGCACAACAGCGATCCAGCTGGCGAATGCGTTCGGCGCGCGGGTATTTGCAACGGCCGGGTCTGCTGAGAAATGCGAGGCCTGTGTGAAGCTCGGGGCCGAGAAGGCGATCAATTACCGAGATGAGGACTTCGTGGGCGTCATGCGGGCTGAGGGTGGGGCGAACCTGATCCTCGACATGGTTGGCGGCGACTATATCCCGCGCAACGTCAAAGCTCTGGCCGAGGATGGGCGTCTGGTTCAGATCGCTTTCCTGCAAGGTCCGAAGATCGAGTTGAACTTTGCGATGATGATGGTCAAACGCCTGACCCTGACTGGCAGTACTTTGCGCCCTCAAAGTGATCTGGCAAAGGCGAAGATTGCGCAGGATTTGCGCGAGGCTGTCTGGCCATTTCTGGAAGCTGGGAAGGTAGCCCCCGTCATGGACAGTGAGTTCGATTTGGCGGAGGCGGCAGCCGCCCATGCGCGGATGGAAAGCTCGGGCCACATCGGCAAGATTGTCCTCAAGGTTGCTGGTTAAAACCCTGGCGCGGGTAGATCCCGCGCTTTTTCCGATCAGACCACTGCGCGGCGGTAAAGATGCCAGGTTGCGTGGCCCAGGACTGGCATGACAACGATCAGCCCCAGCAGCATCGGGATGGCTCCGATGATCAACAGGGCCGCTACGATGAAACCCCATGCCAAAATGACACCGGGGTTATGCCGCAACACCCGGACCGACGTCACGACCGCCACCGGCAGTCCGACAGGACGGTCCAACAGCAATGGAAAGCTGACGACGCTCATGGCCAATGCAACGAGCGCGAATAGAAACCCGATCGCATTGCCGAAAATGATCATGGACCAGCCTGCGCCCGTGGTGAACACCTGAGTCACGAAAGCCCCGAGTGAGGTGGGCAGATCAGGCCCAAGCGTATGCACATAGATGCTCTGCGCGACCATCAGCCAAATCAGCAGCAGCATGACCAGATAGAACCCCAAGGCCAGAATTGCTCCGAAGGACGGGGACCGGAAGACGCCCAAGGCGTCCAGCCAATGCACCTCGCCGCCTTGCTCGCGTTTGCGGCTGATTTCGTAAAGGCCCACGGCTGCTATCGGACCGACTAGTGCGAAACCCATGATCAGCGGTGCCAGAAGGGGCACCATGTTGCGATTAAGGCCAAACCCGAACATCAGCAGACCTGCAATCGGGTAAACCAGTATGATGAAAATGGCATCCGCCCGTGTTTCCAGAAAATCATTGTACCCGGCCTGCAAACAGGCCTTCAGGTCCTGCATCGTCAGTGTTTGCACCTGCGGCAGATGCCGGGTGTCCGCGCTGCCGATGTGGTGCACGCTTTCGGTAATATGATCGCCGGTCGCGCCGATGTTTCGGGCGGCCCAACTGATCGGATTTCCTATTGTTTTGGCCATCTTGATCCCCTCCCTTTGCCAGTGCGCAACGGGTTGAATCCGGCGGTGGTTGCCTTTGGCCGGACCAGCCGGCAACGCTCAGACCCCAGTATAGCACAGTTTTTCGCGCTGTGGTTGCGTGGCGGCAAAAACCTTCCAATTGCCCTGTTTCGCAGGCGTGTTAGCTTGGCGTCAGGCAACAGGAGGTCAGCATGCAGCAAACGGCAAGAACCGTCGTCATTCACGAACACGGCGGCCCCGAAGTTCTAAAGATCGAAGATCGGCCCTTGGGCGATCCCGGACCCGGCGAGGTTCGCATCCGCCACCGGGCCTGTGGGTTGAACTTCATTGATGTCTATCAGCGCACCGGGTTGTACCCGATGGATTTACCGCACGCGCTGGGCATGGAAGCGGCAGGTGTGATTGAAGCCGTTGGCGAAGGTGTTACCCATCTGAAACCGGGCCAGCGCGCGGCCTATGCCGCAGCTCCCGCCGGGGCCTATTGCGAGGCGCGCGTAATGCCAGCGGCGCAGGTGTGTCCGTTGTCCGAAGGGATTTCTTTTGACGCGGCTGCGGCGATGATGCTCAAGGGGATGACGGTCGAGTATCTGTTTCACCGGACAACGCCTTTGAAACGGGGTGACACGGTTCTGTTTCACGCGGCCGCCGGTGGCGTTGGTCTGATTGCCTGCCAATGGGCCAAGTCCGAGGGCATCACTCTGATCGGAACAGCCGGAACAGACGAAAAATGCAGCCTCGCGCAGTTCAATGGGGCTGCGCATTGCATCAATTACCGTACCGAGAACTTTGCCGAACGTGTGGCCGAAATCACTGGCGGCAAGGGCGTGGACGTGGTCATGGATTCCATCGGTGCGGACACGTTCAATGGCTCGCTGGACTGCCTGAAACCCCTGGGAATGATGATCTCATTCGGCAATGCGTCGGGGCCAGTCCCGTTGATGGACATCGGAATTCTGGGCAAGAAAGGTTCATTGAAAATCACCCGCCCGACCCTGTTTACCCATATCGCCGACCCTTCTGTCTGTCAGGCAATGGCACGGCGACTGTTCGGCAAGGTTGAAGGCGGCGAGGTCAAAATCCACATCGACCAGCGGTTCCCGTTGGATCAGGTGGCCGAGGCGCATCGGGTGCTTGAAGCGCGTCAGACCACAGGCAGCACGGTTCTTGAGCCGTAAGACCGGCCGAACCCGGCTCGTTGGTGTTTGATCTTGAAACGAAAAGCGGCGGCAGAGTTCTCTGCCGCCGCTTTTATTGGGGAATGTCTGCAAATTATTGCTGCAGTTCCGCCGGTGTTTTATCCGCGATGGTTTCCCAATTGGCGCTGGCTTGTTCGACAAAACCAGGGATGTCACCTTCCCAGCGCTGCTGGATGTCTTGCGACAGGTTCAGGTACAGCTTGTTGTCAACGATCTTCCAATAGGTCGGGTCACCGTCAAACTTGAAGCCCATCGCAGCGCCGAATGCGCAGTAGCCGCCATATGCAGGCAGGTAGGCCTCGGGATTTTCTTCGAACGCTGCTTTGTTTTCTTCGTTGGCAAAGCGGTACATCGCGTCGTTGTGCAGTGTGGTGATGCGATAATCGCCTTTGGTCGGCTCGCCAGCGGTGAAGTAGGCAACCGGATCATAGCCCTGCATGGCCAGACCGGTCGAGCTTGCGTTCAGCTCAACACCAGCAGCCAGAGCCGAGCTTGCGATGGCAACAGACAGCGCGACGCCGCCGATTAGAGATTTGAACTTGTTCATTGTTTTCACCTTTCGTGAAGGGGCCGCCACGTGACGCAGAAAATTGCGCCCAGACAACCCAAGAGTTTTTTTGTCCGTGAGACCCGCAATTGGTCGTCACGGAACCCAAGTGGGCAGGCGGCCTATCACGTTCAAAGCAATCAATTGTGAATGTGCAGGGGCGAAGAGGCACTGTTCACAAATGCAGGGTAGGCCTTAGGGATCGGGCGCCAGATCCAAAACGAATTCGGTGACTTTTTCCGTGGGCATTTCGCAGGGGCGAAGAAGAGATCCGCGTTTGGTCAGATAAAGGTTCAGGCTGATGTAGTCGCTGCCGTCCAATGCGCGTGCGACAAGTTTCTGAGACTTGCCGTCTGAAAATTCCGTTCGACTGACGATATACCGCCTGCCATGGGCACGCCCGGCCGACGATCCCTTGGGGATAGCAAAAAAGGCGGTCAGGAAGGCGTTCGGGGCGCTCAAGACTGCCCGATTTTTGGTTCAGTGCCGGATTTGATGCGGGCAATATTCGCGCTGTGGCGCCAATAGACCAACAGGGTCAGGACGCCAGCCAGTAGCAGCGTTTGCGAACCTGTCAGCAGAAGGGCCCAGATAGTGGACGTTGCCGCCGCTGCAAGTGCCGCAAGGGATGAGATGCGCCAGATTGCAGCAGCAACCAACCAAGTCAAACAACAGGCTACACCGACGCGCCAGTCTAACGCCAGCCAGATCCCCAGAAACGTGGCGACCCCTTTGCCGCCCTTAAATCCCAGCCAAACCGGAAAGCAATGGCCCAAAAGTGCTGCCAGCGCGGCAATCTGCGCAGCATCCTCGCCCGCCAGTGCGCGCGCCACCAGAACGGCAACCCCGCCTTTTGCGGCGTCGAAGATCAGGGTCAGGGCAGCGGCGGTCTTGTTGCCTGTCCGCAAAACATTGGTTGCGCCGATATTGCCCGAACCGATGTTGCGCAGATTGCCCAAGCCCATCACCTTGGCCAGGACCATGCCAAACGGGATCGACCCCATCAGATATCCAAGTGCCGCCCACAGGATCAGCTGGGTCGTTGTACTGTCAATGACGGGCATCAGGGTCTCCGGTAAACTTCTTGGCCTGCAACGAAAGTTGCGGTGACCTTACCCTGCATCCGCTGGCCGTCAAACGGTGTGTTCTGCGATTTCGATTTCAGCGAGAACCGGTCCAGCACAAAGGGCACATCCGGGTCAAACAGCACCAGATCCGCAGGCGCGCCTTCGGACAGACGACCACTGTCCAGCCCTAGTCGTTTTGCCGGGTTCAGGGCCATTGCGCGGAACAGTGTCGGCAGGTCCAGCTGCCCGGCATGATACAGACGCAAGGCCGCGGGTAGCAGTGTTTCCAGCGCCACCGCGCCAGAGGCCGCCTCTTCAAACGGCAGGCGTTTGCTTTCCTCATCCTGAGGCGTGTGCATGGAGCTGATCGTATCAATCAGGCCGGTCCGCACCGCTTCGATCACCGCTTGCCGGTCATCCTCGGAGCGCAGCGGCGGTTTGACCTTGAAGAAGGTGCGATAGTCGGCCACGTCCAGCTCATTCAGGGTCAGGTGGTGGATTGACGTACCTGCGGTGATGTCCAGACCGTTGCGTTTTGCGCGCTCAAGCGCGGGCAGGGCGCGGGCAGTGGTGATTTGGTCAGCGTGATAGGTGGCCCCGGTCATCTCAAGCAAGGCGATGTCGCGGTCCAGTCCCATCCGCTCGGCCATTGGCGAAACAGCGGGCAGGCCGCGTAACACGGCGAATTTACCACTGGTGGCTGCGGCACCATTGCTGAGGATGGGCTCTTGCGGGTGAGCGATGACAAGCACTCCGCAGGCCCGGGCATAGGTCAGGGCGCGGGAAAACACCTTGGTGTTTGCGATCAAATGATCACAATCGGTGAAGGCCACGGCACCCGCATCCTGCAGGAACCCGACCTCAGTCATCTCGCGCCCTTCGCGACCTTTGGTCAACGCGGCCATTGGAAGGACGTTGACCGGCGTGTCGGCCTGAGCCCGGCGTGTGACGAACTCCAGACTTTCCGGCGTGTCGATGGCAGGGCTGGTATCGGGGCGCGTCACGATCGTGGTCACGCCACCGGCGGCGGCGGCCAGACCGGCGGACTTATAGCTTTCCTTGTGCCGCTCACCCGGTTCACAGACCTTGACGCCGATATCGACGATACCGGGGGCAAGGCATTGCCCACCACAATCGACGACCTGCGCCGCAGACGCCGGAGCAACCCCTTCGCCGCGCGCAGTAATCCTACCATCGGTTACATGTAGCCAGCCAGGGCTGTCGGTGCCGGTTTCCGGGTCGATCAGGCGGGCGTTGGTGAAAATAGTGTTGTTCATCCCATTGCCCTTTCGATGGCGGCTTTGGTGGCTGCGGGGTCAGCCTGATACTTGATCAGATGCTTGTCGCCACCCTTGGTGACGATCTGGACAAAACTGCCCATGAGGTTGACCGCCTCTATCTGGTTCAGCGCCACATTGCGCGGGCCGGGGCCGGTTAGGGAGGTTTTCGTCATCTGCCATGTGGTGGTCAGTTCTTCTGAGGCCAGGTACCATGCGCGAAAGGCGACCGCAGCAAGACCCGCGGGCGCCCCGGTCCAGACGTAGGGGTTGCCGACCAGCCACAGCACGATCATCGCGACAGCCATGGCCCCGGCGGCCAGCCATGTATTCGTGCGGATATAAGCGCCTTTGTCGGGGGTGAAGGTCACAGGATCAGCCACAGGATGCCTCCGATGACCACCAGCGCCACCACTGCCAGCATGGCCGACCCAATACGGCCGGGTTTGTCTTCCTTTGGCGGGGTTTGCGGGGCCGAGAACGGTTTCGCGCTTTCTGCTTTAATTGCTCCACCGGTCCAGTTTGTCGCCTCTTCAGTGTAAAGGCCAATCAGGTGCACTTTGGGGTCCGGTCGCAAAGTGGCGGCACGTCCCTGAAACGCAGCACTGCGCACGACCATGACCCAGCCTTCAATGCTTTCCAGCGCTGCCCGGTCCAGCTGATCTTTAGGGACGCCGCACCCTTCGTTGAGATAGCCAAAAAGACCCAGTTCCTCGAGGTCCGAGACAGGAAATACGTCGATCTGGGTCAGATCCAGACCCTCGACACCCAGAATCTGGTCTGCCGCCCCGGGTTCGTGCAGGAACTTTGCCTCTTCCGGGCGCATGCCGAGTTGAAATAAGCGCAGGACGCCGTGTTCATGTGGGGCGACGTTCAGATCACTCATGCGGCCTCACCAAGGTTGCGGGCCAGCAGTTCCATTGCGGCCATACGAACGGCGACGCCCATTTCGACCTGTTCCTGAATAACGGACCGGTTGATGTCGTCTGCCAGTGTTCCGTCAATCTCGACCCCGCGATTCATCGGACCGGGGTGCATGACGATGGCGTCGGGTTTGGCCTGTGCCAGTTTCGCAGCGTCGAGGCCATAGCGGTGGTAGTATTCCCGCTCCGACGGGATAAAGCCGCCGTCCATCCGCTCTTTCTGGAGGCGCAGCATCATGACGACGTCGACGTCCTTTAGACCTTCATTCATGTCGTCGTAAATTTCGGCCCCAAAATCTGCGAATTGCGACGGAACCAATGTCGGCGGCCCGATCAGGCGAATGCGGTTTTCCATTTTGCCCAGCAGGATCAGGTTTGACCGGGCAACGCGGGAATGAGCGACATCGCCGCAGATCGCAATGTTCAGCCGGTGCAGGCGACCCTTGGCGCGGCGAATGGTCAGCGCGTCCAGCAGAGCTTGCGTCGGGTGTTCGTGCTTGCCATCGCCGGCATTCAGCACCGCGCAATTCACCTTCTGCGCCAGCAGGTCAACCGCGCCGGAATGCGGATGGCGCACCACCAACAAATCGGGGTGCATCGCATTCAGCGTCATCGCTGTGTCGATCAGCGTCTCGCCCTTTTTGATCGAGCTGGCCTGCATCGCCATATTCATCACGTCCGCACCCAGCCGCTTGCCTGCGATTTCGAAACTGGCCTGCGTGCGGGTTGAGTTCTCGAAGAACATGTTGATTTGCGTCAGCCCTGACAGCACGTCGGAATGCTTGGTCGACTGGCGGTTCATGTCGACATATTTCTCGGCCAGATCGAGAATGGCAGTGATATCGGATTGCGACAGGTGTTCGATGCCAAGAAGGTGACGATGGGCGAAACGCATTGGCGGGCTCCTGTCTGACAATCGCGCCGCTTATAAGAAGCCACGCAGCCCAAGGCAACCTAAGGATCAGATCCTTCTGGCAGTTTCTCGCACCCGCCTTCGGGCAGACACTGTTCGCCGGGCTTGCACCACTTGCCGTATCCGCAGTCGATGGCCTTAACAGGAACACATCCCTGGTTTTTTGAACATTTGAATCCCTGACGGCACTGAGACCCGGTTTTTTCGCAAAGATACCAGCCAGGGCGTGTACATCCGCCACCCGGCAGGCAAGACGATCCGGATCCGCAAATGCGACCGTCGTCACACGTTAGAGAAGGCAGTTCCTGAATGTCGGGCGTTATCTTCTCGCATTCCCCGCGCGCGTTGCAGATGCTACCGCCGGGGCAATCCAGACGCGATCTGCACTTATTTTGCCCGGCTGGGGCGCACCGGGTGCCGCCCGCCACGCAGCGCTCGAATGGGCCGCAGGTTCTGCCGCCACCGCAATAGGTGCCGCCCAGCGGAATGCAGTTCCCGTCAAAGCTGCATCTTTGGCCGCCCGAACAGCAGGTACTGCCGCATTTGAACTGACCGGCACGGCACTGCCCGTATCGGTCCTGAAACTGCGCAGAGGCCGGGCCACTGAGCATGGTCAGCAGCAAACTGATGAGAAAGAATCGCAATACAAACAACATGAATACGCCAATGGTCGGTGCGACGGACCGACCAATCAAGGCCTATTCGCTTTCCCTCCTTCAAAAGGTGGTTAGATTGAGGGTTATGGAATCGGCTTTGGACTATCATACTGCCCGCGCCCTGCTGGAATGGCAGATCGAACTGGGTGCGACGGATGCGATCGGTGATGCACCGGTGGATCGCTATGCGTTGCCGGATTCCGCGCCCAAAGCCAAGAAACCCGCAAAGGCCCAGTCCGCACCAGAAAAACCCAAGCAGCTTGATCCGGTTGCGGTTGCGAAATCTGCGGCACAGGCTGCAGGGACGCTCGATCAGTTGCAGGCGGCTATGGACGCGTTTGATCATTGCGAGTTGAAGCGCGGTGCGCGGCAGTTGGTCTTTGCCGACGGCACCCCGGGTGCGAGGGTGATGATTATCGGAGAGGCTCCGGGGCGCGATGAAGACCGCGAGGGCAAGCCCTTTGTCGGACGCGCCGGTCAGTTGTTGGACCGGATGCTGGCGGCAATTGATCTAAACCGAACCGAAAACGTCTATATCACCAACGTCCTGCCTTGGCGTCCGCCGCAGAACCGGGATCCCAAGCCCGAAGAGATTGGCATGTTGAAGCCGTTACTCGAACGGCACGTGGCCTTGGCCAAACCCGAGGTTTTGGTGGTGATGGGCAATATCAGCTGTCAGGCTGTTCTGGGCAAACGGGGGATCACACGGCTTCGGGGTCAGTGGGGTCAGGCGATGGACTTGCCGGTTATCCCGATGTTCCATCCAGCATATCTGCTGCGACAGCCACAGATGAAGCGGCAGGCATGGGCCGATTTGCTGGAACTCAAAGCAAGGCTGGAGGGCAAGGCATGAAAATCCTCGCATTCTCGGACCTTCATATGGCGCGCAACCGTGCCGCAGACGTTGTTGCAGCCAGCGATGAGGCCGATCTGGTTATCGGAGCCGGAGATTATTGCAACATGCGGCAAGGGCTGGATGACGCGATGGCGATGCTGTGCGGCGTCAATGCGCCGCTGGTTCTGGTTCCGGGCAATGCCGAAAGTGCAGGTGAACTGACCGACGCTGCGCCGGAAGGCGTGCATGTTTTACACGGGACAGGCATGACCGTGGATGGGCTGCGTCTGTTTGGCCTTGGTTACGGCGTGCCAGTGACGCCATTCGGTGAGTGGTCCTGCGATCTGTCGGACCCTGAAGCGGCTGAGTTGCTGGATCGTTGCGAAGGAGCTGACATCCTGATCGCGCATTCTCCGCCCAAGGGTCACGGCGATCTTACATCGACGGGTGATGCGGTGGGTTCGGTGGCAGTCCGTGATGCAATTGAGCGGTTGCAGCCGCAATTTGCCCTTTGTGGCCATATCCATGACAGTTGGGGCTACCGAGGCGCAATCGGCGTGACGCAGATCGCCAATCTTGGCCCCACAGTAAATTGGTTCGAGGTCACCACGTGATTGAAACAGTTACGCTGCTGGCGTTTATCCCGGCGGCAATTGCCCTGAATCTGACCCCCGGGGCGGACATGATGTTCTGCTTTGGGCAGGGGCTGCGGTCCGGGGCGCGGCCTGCAATCGCCGCCAGCGCAGGTATTTCCGCCGGATCGATGGTTCACGTTCTGGTAGCGGGTCTCGGTCTAGGAGCGGCCGTGGCGACGATGCCCTGGCTGTTCGATGTGATCCGCTGGATGGGCGTTGCTTATCTGCTGTATCTCGCCTGGGGGGCGTTTCGGAATGGGGCGGTTTCTGCGGATACTCCCTCCGGTCCCACCCAATTGGCATTCCGGGACGGGCTGGTGGTGAACCTGACCAACCCCAAAGTAATTCTGTTTGTTCTGGCTTTTATTCCGCAGTTCGTGAATCCGGCGGCGGGTTCGATCCTGCTGCAGTTCCTGATTTTCGGGTCCATCATTGCGTTGGGCGGATTTGTGGTGAACGGGCTAGTGGGAATTTTTGCCGGTGGTGCGGGGCGGATGCTAATCGCGAACCCGCGCGCTTCGCGCATCATGGGCTGGGTGACAGGAGGGATTTTCGCAGCCCTCGCGATCCGGCTTGCCATCTTGGAAAGGGCCTGAGGAAACATGTCGCGCATTGATGAGACCAAAGACTTCATTCCGGTCCGTATCGCCGTGCTGACCGTCTCGGACACGCGGTCGCTGGACGAGGACAAATCCGGCCAGACACTTGTTGATCGTATCGAAGGGGCAGGGCACAGGGTCGCTGATCGCAGCATCATCCGCGATGAGCGCGGCGAGATCGCCGATCAGTTGCGTGTCTGGATTGCGGATCCTGGGATAGACGTAGTGATTTCGACCGGTGGTACGGGCCTGACGGGCCGCGACGTAACGGTCGAAGCGCATCGCGATGTCTATGAGAAGGAAATCGAGGCTTTCGGCACGGTGTTCACAGTCGTTTCAATGGAGAAGATTGGTACGTCGGCCGTGCAATCACGTGCGACCGGTGGGGTCGCAGGCGGCACATATCTATTTGCATTGCCCGGCAGCCCGGGCGCTTGCAAGGACGCCTGGGACGGCATTTTGGAAAAACAGTTCGACTACCGCCACCGTCCCTGCAATTTCGTCGAAATAATGCCCAGATTGGACGAACATTTGCGACGGAAGTAGACTGGTCGCACGTTAAACCGTTCATAACCGCTTTGTGGCTTGGCATTTTTTGCTGCCCAGCTACCTTTTGCTAATGGCAGCCTGATGCAACCGGGGTGATTTATATATGCGATTTCTGAGGCAAAGCCTTGTTGGAGTCTTTTTGACGTCGTTGACGGTGGCCCTGTTGTTTGTGGCTGCGCAGATGATTTCGGGTGCCGTGCAAGACGTTCTGACGCGGGAAGAATCCGCGCCGCAGGCGCGCGAGCGTGTCTTTGCCGTTTCTGTTCGGTCCGCGGAATTGGAAACCGTCACCCCATATCTCGAAGCCTTTGGCGAGGTTCAAAGCCGTCGCAGGTTAGAACTGCGCGCCGCGCTGGGCGGGCGTGTTGTCGGGCTGGCCGAAGATTTTGAAGATGGCGGTGTGGTAACAACAGGCGAAGTCCTGGTTGAACTTGATCCCGCAGACGCCCAGTCCGCGTTGGACCGGGCAAAATCTGATTTGTTGGACGCGCAGTTTGAAGAGCGTGACGCGGAGCGGTCGCTGCTGCTGGCGCAGGATGAATTGAATTCGGCCGAGGCACAGGCAGAGCTGCGTGGGCGCGCCCTGCAGCGTCAGCAGGATTTGCAGACACGTGGCGTCGGGGCCGCAGCATCTGTGGAAGAGGCAGAGCTTGCAAAAGCAGCTGCGCAGCAGGCCGTGCTGGCGCGGCGGATTGCGCTGGCTCAGGCAGAATCCCGCGTCGATCAGGCGACCACCCTGTTGTCACGAGCCCGCATTGCGCTTGAGGCTGCTGAACGCGATCTGGATGATATGACAATCCGCGCCCGGTTCGGGGGCACATTGACGGATGTAACACTGGTCGAAGGACGGTTGGTGTCCGCGAACGAAAAGCTGGCGGAACTTGTCGACCCCAATGCATTGGAGGTGGCATTCCGCGTCTCAACCGCGCAATACGTCCGATTGCTGGACGCAGCCGGTGATCTGATCGACGCACCGGTGACAATCTCGCTTGAGGTCACGGGCACCGACCTGACCGCACAAGGCCGCATTAGCCGCGACAGCGGATCGGCGGGCGAAGGCCAGACCGGGCGTTTGATCTATGCCCGACTGGATGAGGCGTCGGGGTTCAAGCCGGGTGACTTTGTTACTGTCACCGTGCAGGAACAACCGTTGGACAACGTAGTGCGGTTGCCATCGTCGGCCTTGGATGCGGTCGGAACGGTGTTGGTTTTGGATGAAAATGACAGGCTCGAAGCGCTTCCGGTGCAACTGATCCGGCGCCAGGGCGATGAGGTTTTGCTGCGCGGCGATGGGCTGGCGGGGCGTGAGGTCGTGATCGGCCGGACACCTCTACTGGGATCGGGCGTACGTGTCCGGCCCCTGCGGATAGATGACAGCGCCGGGGCTGCACCGGATCTGGTTGAGCTGTCCGAGGAACAGCGCGCCCGGCTGGTCGCTCAGGTCGAGGCCAGCACGCGCATGTCAAAGGACGTCAAAGAACGGGTTCTGGGTCAGTTGAGCGAGGCCAAGGTGCCCGCCGCGCTGGTTCAGCGGCTTGAAAACCGGGCGGGGGGTTAAGCGCCATGATGCGCGAGATCCCCAGCGCGGCAGGCGGCATCCTCAGTTACTTCACGCGTCACAGAACGGTGGCAAACCTGCTGCTGCTGGTGATGCTGGTACTGGGTGCGGCGGCAATCCCGAATATGCGGGCGCAGTTCTTTCCCGATGTGGTTTTGGAACGTGTCGACGTGAGTGTGGACTGGGATGGGGCCGGTCCCGAAGATGTGGACAACGGGATCATTCAGGTGCTTGAACCCGCCTTGCTGGCGGTCGAGGGTGTCGCCAGCACCGAAGCAACCTCGCGCGAGGGGCGCGCCAGCATTCGGCTGGAGTTCGAGCCGAACTGGGACATGTCCCGCGCTGTCGAGGAGGTCCGGACTGCCGTCGACAGTGTAACCAGCCTGCCCGACGATGCCGAAGAACCGACAATCCGGCGGGGCGCCTGGCGGGATCGGGTTACAGATGTGGTTGTGACAGGGCCTGTCGATCCTGATCAACTGGCCAAGTTCACGGACGAGTTGATCAACAGATTGTTCGCGGTCGGGGTGACGCGCACCACAATCCGGGGGCTTGCCGCGCCACGCATCGTGGTCGAGATACCGACCGCACAACTGATTGCCAACGACATCACACTGTCCGAGGTCGCATCGGCCGTCGCGGCTGAGGTCAACGCAAACCCCGCAGGCGATGTTGCCGGGGCGAATGCCCGCATCCGTACAGGTACGGAAAAGCGCACACCCGAAGAAATCGAAGGCATCGCCCTGCGCAATTTTGCGGATGGATCCAAGTTGCTGGTGGGTGATGTGGCGCAGATCCGTGTGGAGGGGGTCAATCGCAATCGCAGCTACTTCGTGGGCGAAAATCCGGCGATGTCCGTGCGCGTAGATCGCTCGAATCTAGGTGACGCGATCGAAATTCAGCACACCGTCGAAGACGTCGTAAAGGAAATGCAAGCCAGCGTTCCCGAAGGGGTGACGATCGAATTGATCCGAACCCGCGCCCAGGCGATCACCGATCGTCTGGATATTCTGGTCGACAATGGTCTCGTCGGATTGGGCCTTGTTGTCTGTTTGCTGTTTCTGTTCCTGAACGCGCGGATTGCCTTTTGGGTCGCAGCAGGTATTCCGGTTGCCATGTCTGCCGCGATCGCCTTCATGTATATCGGCGGGCTGTCCATCAACATGGTGTCCCTGTTCGGCCTGATCATCACGCTGGGCATTGTTGTGGATGACGCCATCGTCGTGGGTGAACATGCCGATTTTCGCGCGCGCCGGTTGGGTGAGGCACCGATGGTGGCCGCTGAACGGGCGGCACGGCGTATGGCGATGCCGGTCTTTGCGGCGACCCTGACGACCGTGATCGCCTTTTTTGGTCTGACCCTGGTTGGCGGCCGGTTTGGCGAGTTGATCCGCGACATCCCCTTTACTGTTATCGCGGTATTGATTGCCTCACTGATCGAATGCTTCCTCATTTTGCCAAACCACATGG
The DNA here is from genome assembly GCF_059611125.1 of Ruegeria sp. CDSB029. Taxonomy (NCBI): domain Bacteria; kingdom Pseudomonadati; phylum Pseudomonadota; class Alphaproteobacteria; order Rhodobacterales; family Roseobacteraceae; genus Ruegeria; species Ruegeria sp. CDSB029. The sequence continues at coordinate 163,227 of NZ_JBXWOX010000007.1, read as the reverse complement.
CGCATGCCATCGCGCATTCCACCAAAGAACACTGGTATGATCTGCCCAACCGCGTGGTCAATCGCGGGTTCCGCTGGGTGCGGGACCATTTGTTCCGCCCATTGATCGCCTGGGTCGTCTGGGCACGCTATGTGGTGGTTGCCATGATGGTGGTGATCCTGGCGAGTCAGATTGCCCTGTTCATTCGCGGCGACGTGAACTGGCGGTTCTTTAACGCGCCCGAGCGTGGCTCGGTCACGGGCAACTTCATAATGGTCGAAGGTGCCACCCGCGCCGAGACTGTGGCCATGATGCACGAGTTGCAACGTGCGACCGAAGAGTTGGGCCAAATCTATGAAGACCGCCACGGTCGCAACCCGATCGACTATGTTCTGGCCGAGGTCGGCGGGTCCGCAGGTTGGGGGCTGGCTGCTGCCGATGGTAAAGATGCTGATTTGCTGGGTGGTATTTCTATCGAGCTGATTGATGCGGATCTGCGCCCCTATTCCAGCTTTGAGTTTGTGGGTGAGTTGCAGGATTTTGTTCCTCGCCACCCGAAGGTCGAACTGCTCAGCTTCCGGGGATGGCGCTCGGGTCCCGGTGGTGATGCCATTGATGTCCAGTTCTATGGCGCGGATGTGAACACGCTCAAATCTGCTTCCGAGGATTTGCAGAACGAGCTGTCAAAATATCCCGAGGTTTCGGCGCTGGAAGACAACCTTGCCTATGACAAGGAAGAGTACATTCTGGACCTGACGGCACAGGGTCAGGCGCTGGGGTTCCGGATTGAAACGCTGGGTCGTGTGTTACGGGATCGTCTGAACGGGATCGAGGCGGCGACCTTCCCGGATGGCCCGCGCAGTGCCGAGATCAGGGTAGAGTTGCCTGAGGGAGAGCTGACCGCCGATTTCTTGGAGCGCACTCTGATGCGTACACCCGATGGAGTGTATGTGCCGTTGGCCGATATCGTTTCGGTCGAGCGAAAGTCCGGATTCTCGACCGTCCGGCGCGAAAATGGCCTGCGTGTAATCTCGGTAAACGGTGACATATCGGAAGACGATCCGACGCGCGCGGCAGAGATTGCACGTGCCATGGGCGAGGAAATCCTGCCTAAAATTGCCTCGGAACGACAGGTCGAATGGCGCATGGCCGGTTTGAGCGAACAGGAAGATGAGTTCCTGTCCGAGGCCCGTACTGGTCTGATCCTGTGTCTGACAGGGATCTATCTTGTACTGGCCTGGGTCTTTGCCAGCTGGACGCGGCCACTGGTGGTGATGGCGATTATTCCCTTTGGATTGGTCGGCGCGATATGGGGACACTATCTGTGGGACGTCCCGCTGAGCATGTTCACGGTTGTCGGCCTGTTGGGGATGACGGGGATCATCATCAACGACTCGATTGTTTTGGTGACGACCATCGACGATTACCAGAAAGAGCGCGGGCTTGTGCCTTCGATAGTTGAAGGCACCGCAGACCGGTTGCGGCCTGTGATGCTGACGACGCTGACCACAGTTCTGGGTCTGACCCCGCTACTGTATGAAGGGTCGCAACAGGCGCAGTTTCTGAAACCCACCGTCATTACTTTGGTCTATGGGCTGGGCTTTGGAATGTTGCTGGTCCTGCTGCTGGTCCCGGCGTTGCTTGCGATTCTGAACGATCTGTCCCGCCCAATGACAGCGATGCGCCGGGCGGCACGCGCCCCGGACCGAGTGGTGCAGGCGGCTTTGGCATGTACGGGTCTTACCGTGCTTTTGTGGTTTGCGCTCACGATGGTTTGGCCCGTGTTTTACGGCGCACCTATCGGGGTCTTGTCCGGGCTTTATGCACCCGACGACGGCATGGCCATTCTTCGCATGGGACTGGGTGCCTTCGTTGCGGGTGCTGCGCTGATTTTGTGCGTCAGCGTGATCATCTCAAGCCTGCTTTATGTCCGGCTAAGAAGACCTGCGACTTAAGCCCGCCGCAGCGCAGTTTCCAGTAAGTCGATGACGCGGTTACTCATCTCCAGTTCACCGCGGCGGATCTGATCCACCGGAAACCAGCGGGCGTCCAGCGCATCGTCACCCGCCAAGGGCCTGCCGGATCGATACTGACAGGCAACCCCCACCAGCAGGTAGTGGGTCAGGACTTCGCCACTGTCGTCGAGGCGCAGTAAATCGAGATTGTCCAGATAGTGCTGTGGTTCAGCGATGACTGAGGTCTCCTCGCGCAGCTCTCTTTGTGCGGCCTCAAGAACGGTTTCGCCCCATTCGACATGGCCACCGGGAAAGCCCCACAGGCCAGCATCGGGTTGCTTGCTGCGCTGCACCAGCAGCACATGGTCCTGATGCAGAACAACCGCCAAGGCGCCGATTTTTGGGGTTTGCGTCATGAAATCACCGGGCTCAGCCTGCGCTGCAGCCCTGAATGTCGACCGCGTGATTTGCACCCAGGACAGTGATACGGATTTCCGATCGGTCCAGCGCAAATGGCCCTCCGGATGCGTTGATTACCTCGGAGGTTGCGACCAGAGTATTGCCCGTCCGCCTTGTCTGCGTCTGAGAGGCCCAGAGAGCAGGATTGCCCGGTTCGATCACCGCAACCTCCCGCCCGCCGGCAGAAGGCATGGTCACCCGTGCCTCGATCTGCATCCCGTCGGCTGTTGGCGACAGGTGACAGCTTGCCTGGGCCACGTTGGCTTCTCGTTCAGAAAAGGGTCTCTGGGCAAGCGCTGCGGCGATGGTCGGGTTGCGCCCGGCTTCTGCGTCCAGAGTATGGTCAAATTCAAGTTGTTCGGGGATACAGACATCCTTGCAGACGCCGAGGTCCATTGTTCCTTGCAGCCGTACGGGCCGCGCCGGGTTTTTCGGCGTGATCTCGACCGGCAGAACCAGTTGGTTTTCATAGCCGATCGACTGCAGCCCGTTCTGGTCAAAGACATCCGGTGCGGGCCACGTAATCGACACATCGCCAACATTCTCCGAGCGGCTCCAGTTGAATTCCGGTGGGATTCCAGCATCCCCCGGCGCACGCCAATAGGTTTTCCAACCGTCTTTCAGCGTCACGCGCACGGCGCTCAAATATGTACCCTTCGCTGTACGTCCGCCGTCCAGAATGTCCAACTCAGCAACAGGGCCTTTTACCTGCGCCGCCGCAGGTAAGGCCACGCCGATGGCAAGGGCGATCGCCGGCAATATCTTTTTAACGCTCATGGTTCATAAATGCGCGGTTGCGGCGCAGATTCCAAGTCACGTTCCGGTCACTAGGATGAAATCTGCGGAAATGTGTGCTGATCCCTTGCCATTCCGGGTGAGCAAGGGTCATTGTTGAAACAGACCTGTTAAGAGATGTCCGCCCATGGAACTTACCGGAAAACTGTTGATTGCGATGCCCGGCATGGGCGATCCGCGTTTTGACCATTCAGTGGTGTACCTGTGCAGCCATGGCGAAGATGGTGCTATGGGGTTGATTATCAACAAACCTTCGGATCTGCGGCTGAAAACTCTGTTGAGTCAGCTCAACATCCCCTGCCGGATTCCGGTTGTGGGTGAACGTTTGGTCCATTTCGGCGGCCCGGTCGAGATGTCGCGTGGTTTTGTCCTGCATAGCTCGGATTACGAGGCGAACTTGCATTCCATGCACATCACGGATGAGTTCAGCATGACCGCAACGCTGGATATCCTCGAGGATCTTGCCTCGGGGCGCGGGCCTTTGAACTCCACCTTGGTGCTGGGCTATTCGGGCTGGGGACCTGGGCAGCTTGAGGATGAGATAGCGATGAACGGCTGGCTCACGACCGAGGCGTCGTCCAAGCTGGTCTTCGATGTAGCCGACGATGAAAAATGGGGAGGTGCGCTTGCGACTTTGGGCGTTGACCCCTTGATCCTGTCAGCCGAGTCCGGGCGCGCCTGATCAGCCGTTACGCGGGGCCGCAGCGCGGCGCAGACGGTCGTTAATGGCCGCACCCAAACCATTTATCGGAATGGGCGTCACAGCAATTGGTCTGCCGGTGTCGTTCAGGCTGTGCAGCGCGGCGAACAGGTTGGCAGCGGCCTCGGCAAGATCACCTTTCGCTGACAGGTTCAGATCGCAGTCTACCGCGCCAAACCCCAGCAGAACTTCGTCGCCTTGGGCGGTGCCGGCGTTCAGACGGACGGGCGCATCCGGCGCATAATGCGATTGCAACTGACCGGGCGCGTTCAGCGCATCACCCGGTTGGTGGTGGTGCAACTGAGTCTTCAGAACCACCTCGATCTGTTCCAGCGCAACACCGCCGGGGCGCAAAAGGGCAGGCTCGCCCGCTAGACCCACAATGGTGCTTTCCAACCCGACCCCGCATGGGCCGTCATCCAGCACCGCGGCAATGCGCCCATTCAACCCGGACAGGACGTGCGCGGCGGTTGTTGGGCTGATTTGTCCGGATGGGTTGGCAGAAGGCGCGGCGACCGGGCCGTCAAACTCGGACAGCAACGCGCGCGCCGTAGGATGGGCTGGAACCCGCACCGCGAGCGTGTCTAGCCCGGCAGTTACCAGCGAGGATATCCCGTGATCCGGCCGCAGCGGCAACACCAAAGTCAGCGGCCCGGGCCAGAACGCGGCCGCCAAAGCCTCGGCATTATCGGACCATGTCACGAAACGCCGTGCAGCTTCGGCCGAAGCTACATGCGCAATCAGCGGGTTAAAACTGGGTCGTCCCTTGGCGGCATAGATGCTTGCCACTGCTTCTCCGTTACGGGCATCGCCGCCCAGGCCGTAGACCGTCTCGGTCGGGAAAGCCACCAGAAGACCCTGGCGCAGCAAGTCTGCCGCCTGCGCGATTCCGGCAGGATCGGCGTTTAATGTCAGAGTGCCGTTGGGGATCATTGGTGGTGACGCCGCGTTTTGATTGCGTATAGCATTTAGACCGATACCTAATCGGTGGAACCCAGATGCATAAAGGTGGGCGGTGGAAATTCCAAGCCCGTCAGCGTAAACGCAATCAGACAGCCCAGAGGGAAGACATGCCATATCGCGCCCCAATCTCTGATTATGAATTCTTGTTCCGCCACGCGGTCAATTTTGACAAGATCGCTGCTACCGAGAAATTCTCGGAAGCCAGCGACGATGTGGTCAGTGCCATTCTGACCGAAGCCGGAAAACTGTGCGAAGAGGTGATGGCCCCTCTGCAACGCCCCGGTGATCTTGAGCCCGCGCGCTTGGAAAACGGCGTGCTGCGTACCTCGACCGGGTATGCTGATTGCTGGAAAGCCATAGCCGAAGGCGGCTGGGTCGGAATGAGTGGTGATCCGGATTATGGCGGCATGGGTCTGCCGATGACGTTGACCACCGCCGTGAATGAAATGATGTCTGCCGCCTGCCTTTCGCTGCAACTTGCGCCGCTGATGACACAGGGCCAGATCGAAGCTCTGGAACATCACGCCAGCGATGAGCTCAAGGCGCTCTATCTGCCTAAGATGATGGCGGGTGAATGGTCGGGGACGATGAACCTGACCGAGCCGCAGGCTGGGTCAGATGTGGGGGCGTTGACATCAAAAGCGATCTCGAATGGTGACGGCACATATGCCATCACGGGGCAGAAGATCTTTATCTCATGGGGTGACAACGATTTTGCTAAGAATGTCTGCCATTTGGTACTTGCGCGCCTGCCCGATGGCGTTCCCGGAACCAAGGGTATTTCGCTGTTCCTGGTGCCCAAACTGCTGCCAGATGAGAACGGCAATCCCGGTGTGGCCAATGACCTGAAGGTCGTATCGGTCGAGCACAAGATGGGCCTGCACGGCTCACCAACCTGCGTGATGCAGTTTGACGGTGCCAAAGGCTGGCTTGTAGGCAAGGAACATGGCGGCATGGCCGCGATGTTCACCATGATGAACAACGCGCGTCTGGGCGTCGGTGGTCAGGGTGTGGGTGCAGCCGAAGGTGCCTATCAGCACGCGCTGGCCTATGCGTTGGAGCGGAAACAGGGCAAAACCCCCTCGGGCACCATTATCGACCACGCGGATGTGCGTCGGATGTTGATGAGCATGCGTGCTGACACTTTCGCTGCGCGTGCGATTATGCTGGCCAACGCCGCAGCCATCGATATGGCCAACGCAACGGGCGACGCCGATTGGATGTCACGTGCCGCTCTTTTGACGCCGATTGGCAAGGTTTTTGGCACCGAGACGGGAATGCGCGTATCTGAGACCGGTGTTCAGGTCCATGGCGGTATGGGCTTCATCGAGGAATCCGGTGCGGCTCAGTATTATCGCGACGTCCGCGTGACCGCGATCTACGAGGGCACCAACGGTATTCAGGCGATGGATTTGGTGGCGCGCAAGATGATGGATGGCGGAGAGGCGGCCGCGCGCCTGCTGGATGAGATCGAAGATCATGCAGAACAGGCCCGGGCGACCATGCCCGAACTGGCTGGCCCCGTCTGGGAAGCCACCGAAAGCCTGCGCGAAACGACCGAGTGGATGGTCGCGCAGTCCGATATGAACAACAGATTTGCCGGTGCGGTGCCGTACCTGCACGCCTTCGCCCGTGTACTGGGTGCGCATTACCACCTGAAATCTGCTTTGGCTGAACCAAATGGCCCACGCTTAAAACTGGCCCGGTATTATATCAATGCACTGTTGCCTGAATACGCTGGGCTGTTGGTACAGGCTCAGACCGGCGCAGACGATGTGTTCGGTCTAAGTGCTGAAGAGCTTGTAGTCTGATGGACGGTGATACCCCTTTGGCGATCAGATATCCCTGGTCTGAGCCTCCGGCCGAAGGCGAGGCGACCGAGATCGCCGAAGGTGTCCTGTGGATGCGTTTGCCGCTGCCCATGGCGCTGGATCACGTTAACATTTATGCGCTGGACGATGGTGACGGCTGGACAGTGATCGACACAGGAATGTCGTCGAACAAAACACGGCGCATCTGGGAAAAGCTGATGGCAGGCCCGTTGGCGGGCAAGCCCATCAAGCGGGTGGTCGTGACCCACCATCACCCCGATCACGTGGGCAATGCGGGTTGGTTTCAATCTGAGCATGGTGTGGAACTGGTGGCGTCGCGCACCTCCTGGCTGTTTTCGCGGATGCTGCAGCTGGACGTTCAGGAAAGCTGGCCGCAGGAAACGCTGGACTACTACCGCAGTGCAGGAATGGCACCCAACATTCTGGCCAAGCGGATGGCCGAGCGCCCCTTCAACTATTGCGACACTGTCTATCCGATGCCGTTGGGGTTCACCCGGATCAAGCAAGGTAGCGTGATCCGCATTGGTGGGCGCGACTGGGATGTCCACATGGGCAACGGCCATGCCCCCGAACACGCCACGTTCTGGAGCCGAAACGACAATCTGGTGATCACCGGCGATCAGATCCTCAGTTCGATCAGTCCCAATCTGGGTGTCTATGTCACCGAACCTTTGGCGGATCCGGTTGCGGAATGGCTTGAGGCCTGCGAACGGCTTCAGGGGCTGGCGCGACCCGATCATCTGGCGCTGGGCGGGCACAAGCTGCCATTCACCGGGCTGCCCATTCGGATGAGGCAACTGATCGACAACCACCACAGTGCATTGGATCGTTTGCAGAATTATCTGGACCAACCAAAGACCGCAGCCGAGTGTTTCCTGCCTTTGTTCAAACGTCAGATCAGCGGTGGCGAGTATGGGCTTGCGCTGGTCGAAGCGGTTGCACATCTGAACCATCTTTACCACATTGGAGCTGTCACCCGGACGCGCCGCGCGGACGGGGCGTGGGAGTTTCAGCGCAAAGGGTAAAGCCATGCAGGATCAAATCGAAACCTCGGCCGAGGCCGCCGAAGCCGCAGCTTTGCCGCGCTGCTACGAAGTGCATTCCGACCCCGAAGCAAAGTCAGGCGCAAAAGACCTGCCTGGCCCGTTGCAAAAGCCGGTCGAAACGAAAAGCCCCGCGCAGTGGGCTTATGAGCGGCTGATTCTCTATATCCAGAATTTCGAAAAGACGCTGACCGGCGACCAAGAGGTCGCGATGGGATTCACCGGCGGCGACGCAGGCGTCATGCGGATCGAGGGGATGGGGTATTTCGATCCCGATATCATCACCTTTTACGGGTCCGATGCGACCGGCGCGCGCACTCAGCTTGTACAACATGTCAGCCAGTTGAACGTGATGCTGCGGGCCCTGCCCAAATCGGTTGAGGATAAACCAGCCAACCGGATCGGGTTCCGTCTGGCGGCGGATCTGGAAGAAAGCTGATCACCTGACTTGCAATTCACGTCTGCGCAGCCTTGAATGAGTTTACCATTCAAGGGGGCCTCACGTGACCACTTTCTCTGCCGTTACAAGTGCCTACAAAGGATCGTGGGCCCGCCGCCGTGTATTTGTGCCTATCTATCTTGTTGTGCGCCTGCTGTTGGTTGCGCTGATTGCGCCCGGCGTGGCGATCACGGTGAATCTTGCCGTATCGCTATCCAACCAGACGGCGCTGACTGATCAGGCGATCGCTGCATTCATCCTCTCACCTGCCGGGTTTATTGCGGCCGTTGTGGTTCTCAGCCTGTTTCTACTGGCCGAGGTGTTTGTCTTCTCGGTCATGGCCGGGTCGCTGCGGATGGCAGAGCCGGACCCATGGCGCGCTGGCAGTTCTTCGATCAGGCTGATCCTGTCGCGGCTTCCATCCCTGTTCGGGTTTGCCGTGCGCTTTGTTGTGCGGGTTTTGCTGTTGGTTCTGCCCTTTGCGATCGTTTCTGCCGTGATCGCGTGGTGGACGCTGACTGAATATGACATCAACTATTATCTGACATTCCACCCGCCCTCATTCTGGGTGGCTGTGGTGTTGATCGGGGCGGTTGCGCTGGCTATGGCCTGGGTGCTTATCCGACGCCTGTCAGCCTGGGCTTTGTCGTTGCATTTGGTTTTGTTCGAGGGCGTTCACCCCGGACATGCGTTTGGCATCAGCGCCAGTCGGATGGAAGGTAAGCGCGGACGCCTCAAGATAGAGCTGGCCATCTGGCTGGCTGTGCGCCTTATCATCGCCGCCGTGATCGCCTGGTTGGCCGGGCTTTTGTTCGCGCTGGTGCCGCTGCAAGGCGCAGCCAACCTGAGATTGGCCCTGATTTACAGCCTCGCCGTTGCCGGTATCTGGTCACTGGCCGGACTGGTATTGGCAGCCACGGCTTTGGGCGCACTGGCAGTGCTGCTCGATGGGTTCTTTGATATCCAGACATCAGAACCAACCCCTCCAAAGCCGCGCAACCTGCGCAGAACAATGGTCACGGCTGTTGGGGCCGCCATCGTTGCTGTTCTTGTTGGGATATGGTTCGGGCAGCACCTTCTGGAAAGGGTGCAGGCACCGGACCGCGCAGAGGTTATCGGTCATCGCGGCGCTGCCGCGCTGAAGCCCGAAAACACGATGGCCTCGGTTCTCAAGGCGATTGAGGACGGGGCCGACTGGGTTGAGATCGACGTGCAGGAAACAGCGGATGATGTAGTCATCGTCGCCCATGACAGTGATTTCATGAAACTGGCCGGTGTTAACCTAAAGGTGTGGGATGCCACGATGGAGGATATCGATCAGATCGACATCGGCAGCTGGTTTGGCCCTGAATACGCAGATGAGCGGACGCCGACGCTGCGTGACGTGCTGGAGGCCGCGAAGGGCAAGGCCAAGGTCATTATCGAACTGAAATACTACGGCCACGACGTAGACCTTGAGAATCGGGTTGTCGCTCTGGTCGAAGAGATGGGCATGCAGGACGACATTGCGACGATGTCCCTGAAGTACCCGGCAGTGCAAAAGATGAAGAAGATTCGCCCCGACTGGCGCGCCGGAGTTCTGGCCGCGACTGCTGTGGGTAATCTCTCAGGTCTCGAAGGTGATTTTGTTGCGGTGAACGCCGCGATGGCGACGCCGGGTTTGGTCAATTCGGTCCATGCGGCGGGTAAGGACATCTATGTTTGGACAGTGAATGATCCGCTGCAAATGTCGGCGATGGCGTCGATGGGGGTGGATGGGCTGATCACGGACCGACCAGCGATGGCGAATGAAATTCTGCGTGTGCGCGCCGAAATGGGGCCGGCAGAGCGTTTGTTGCTATGGCTGGCGACGACCTTTGGCATGTCCTTTGATACTGAGGCGATGCGCGATGAAAGCCCTTAAACTGGCAGCAATCCTTTTGTTGAGTGCCGCGCCAGCCTCCGCGCAAGACGTCATGCGCAGCTTTGAGTTGCCCGCGCATCGCTCCCTGATGGCAGAGCGCAGCAACGCAGAGTTGACTCCGTTTGAAACGGATGGCTGTTCGGGTGGTCTTTCGGCCAGCTGGCGTTTTGTGGCGGATACATTTCCCAGCTTTCGGGGACTGTATGAGGCGCACCCACCGTGGGAATACTGCTGTGTGACCCATGATCGCGCCTATCATCATGCGGGCGGCGCTTTGCGGGCCGAAGACAGCTATGACGCGCGCTTGTCCGCGGACGACACCTTGCGTGCTTGCGTCAAACAGCATGGAACAGACCATGCCGAGGAATATGCCGAGCGCTATGACATGACGGCCGAACAAATCCGTACTGCTCATTCTGTCACGGCCGAGGCGATGTACGCGGCGGTCCGATTTGGCGGCGGCCCCTGTTCGGGCCTGCCCTGGCGTTGGGGTTTTGGGTATCCGGGGTGCTCGGTGTTCCCACCTTTGGCCCCTGCGCGCGAATGACGTGGTGACAGGCCCCGGATTTTCCATTATCCAACATTTCAAACACGCGAATTAGGATTCTGAGACTCATGGCTGAACACAAGCACGGCGAAATGGATATCACTGTTCAAACCAAAACCTTTGATGGGTTCGTCAAAGCCACCACATGGTGTGTGGTTGCCATCGCCCTCCTTTGCCTGTTCCTGGCGGTCTTCGCCGCATAATCCAATACGGGGTTGACCTTGATCCGGATTTTGATTGCCTGCCTGCTGGCAGCAACTGTTGCTGGCTGCACGGGATCGCAGCGCCCGCAAGCCGACCGGGCCGAGGTCGTTGCCCGATCCTATCGTGATCCGGGGCCTTCGACCCTGACGCTGTATACGATGATCAGCACGCGCACCGGGTCTGGTGCCCATACTTCGTTGATGATCAGCGGCAGCGAGCGGGTGATCTTTGATCCTGCGGGGTCTTTCCGCGCAGATGTGGTTCCGATCAAGGACGACGTACTGTACGGTATCACCCCGAATGTCGAGCGCGCCTATCGCAGCTCGCACGCGCGCGAGACACATTATGCGCGTATCCAGACGATTCAAGTCAGCCCGCAACAGGCTGAGATCGCATTGCAGCTGGCCAAGCAATCCGGTCCGGTCGCAGGTGCCTATTGTGCGAATTCCACCGCGTCGCTGCTGAAGCAGGTTCCGGGGTTCGAACAGATCGACGTGACCTTTTTTCCGGTCAAGCTGTCGGATCAATTCGGTCAGCTTCCGGGTGTTGTGACAACGGAGTATCGTGAGAACGACGATGCCGACCTGCAAAAAGGTCTGGCCGCCAACAATGCGGCACTGAACCAACTGGAAACGGTCTCAACCCAATAAGTACAGCAACCCGTACAGTGTTGCGGCGCCGCTGAAGATTGCTGCCAGCACATTCTTTGTGATCACTCCAACGCTTAGCGCAACCGCGGCGGCCGCCATCCGTGGAATGTCGGGCTGCCCTTCAGTTGCGGTTGGCCAAACAACCAGCGGTGCAATCAGGGCTGGCAGGATGGCGACAGCGGTATAGCGCAAGTGGCGCAACAGCCAGGGAGGCATCGGACGATCCCCGACGAGGCCGATAAAGACAAACCGCAAACTATAACTGCCAATGGCAAGTCCAATGATGATGGACCAGATCGTGACCGGATCAACAGGGGTCATTGTGTGGCCTTTTTGCGTTCGGCGAACAATTCGGCCTGAGCGCCGGCCATCATGCCGGCACATCCGGCAATCAGCAGGCCCAGATTGTATGGGATGCCAGCGGTCATCAAAGAAACGACAATGGCCACCAGCGCAGCCACCACATGGGGCAGGGTGCGCATCATCGGCCCGATCATTGCCAGAAATGTAATCGGCAAGGCAAAGTCCAGCGCCCAGCTTTCGGGAATGCGCGTGCCAAGAACCGCGCCCAGATAGGTCGCAAATATCCATAGCGGCGTGATGGGGGTGACCGAGCCCACGAAATAAGCCATGCGCTGGGGCACCGTCATCCTGGGTTCTTTTTCAAACTGCACGATTGAACAGGCGTAAGATTGATCGACGGTCAGGTAGGCGGCACAGGCCCGCTGCCACATCGGCGCAGCGCCCAGATAGGGCGTCAGTGACGCTGAATACATCGCCATCCGCAGGTTCACCGCCAGGGCAGAAACAAGAATAATGGCCGTCGGCGTCTGATCCTGCAGCAATTGCAGCGCGGCAAACTGCGCAGCACCCGCAAAGACAGTGGACGTGAAGGCCATGGTTTGCACGATATTCAACCCGGCCTCGGTCGCGAAGACGCCGAACAGGGTGCCGAACGGGATCGCCACAAAAATGAACGGGGTCCCGTCGCGAAAACCCCTCCAGAAGTATGACTTGGATGTGGTGTCTGCCATGGCTAAATCCTATGGTGATCCCCGCAGCAGTAGCGGTCTTGGGAAAGGGTTGCAATTGGCCACGGAACAGAACCAGTCAGGCTACATCATCGCCCCAGATCCCGGTGCGCCCCGCCTGACCCGCGCCGTTGAAGGCGTGGACCAGAATGGTGAGGTCAGCGAGATCTCGGTGGTCGAGGAACGCCCGCTGACGATTTTCCTGAATTCGCAAGAGATCGTGACGGCGATGACGATCGGTGACTACCCCGAGTATCTGGCGCTGGGGTTCCTGCGCAATCAGGGGATGCTGCTGGTCGATGACGACATCACGCGCGTCGATTACGATGAAGATCTGGAAACCGTAGTGGTACGCACTGCGCGCGAGACCTCGTATGAGGACAAACTGAAGAAAAAGACCCGAACCAGCGGCTGTGCGGTCGGCACGGTGTTCGGTGACATGATGGAAGGATTGGAGAACGTGCGCCTGCCGCAGGTCTCGGTCCGCACGTCGTGGCTCTATGATCTGGCGGCCAAGATCAACCGTACCCCGTCGCTGTATCTTGAGGCCGGGGCGATCCACGGTACAGTGCTGTGTCACGAGAACCGCCCGTTGGTCTATATGGAAGACGTGGGCCGCCACAACGCGGTCGACAAGATCGCGGGTTGGATGCTGTCAGAAGGTGAGGGGGCTGAAGACAAAATCCTCTACACCACTGGACGCCTTACCTCGGAAATGGTGATCAAGACCGCGATGATGGGCATCCCGGTTCTGGCGTCTCGATCGGGCTTCACCGCATGGGGCGTAGAGATCGCTCGCGAAGTCGGACTGACATTGATCGGCCGTATGCGTGGGCAGCGCTTTGTATGTCTTTCAGGCGAAGACCGACTGATGCGTGATGTGGATCCAGCGACTGTGGCGGTCGAAGATAAGAAACACAAAAGGAAAAGTTCCCAGTCCTGAAATCCGTTGGGTAACCAGTCGTTCTGAGAAAACTCTGCAAGTTCCAGAAGATATACACTAAGGTGGAGCAACTCAGAGTGGAATTTTGGATGGTTGCCACGTAGGGAAGCTATGGAATTAATCAGTTTAATTGCACCGGTCTTCGCGGTGATCTTGACGGGGTACGTGTTTTCTTGGACGAATCTTCTGGGTGAAGACACGTCAGAATCTCTGGTGCAGTTTGCGGTTTACGTCCTGATCCCCGCCATCATGTTTTACCTGATTGGTCAGGAGGAGTTTGAGAACCTTCTGAACTACGGTTTCTACGTGTCGTATGGCGGTACGATACTGGCTCTTTTTGCCGTCCTGTTCATCGGTTTGAAAGCGCTGACGAGTTTTCAGGTCGGATCAGCAACCGTATTGGCCTTTGCTGGCGTTGCCTCGAACACAGCGTTGGTTGCGTTGCCCATCCTTCATTCGATTTTTGGATCAAAGGGGGCGCTGCCGGCTGTATTGGCAAATCTGGTGGTCGCCATTCTGCTGTTGATCATGACCACCATTCTAGAAACCTCGGCCGGGCACAAGGCAAGCGCCAAGACACCAATTTACAAGATCCTTCTTAATGTTTTGAAAAACCCGATAATCGCGGCAACGTTGTTGGGCGTTCTTTACTCTTTCACAGGTATTGGGTTTTCTGACGCCGTCTCGGATTATTTAGAGCTTATGAGCCAGGCGCTTGCAGCTGTTGCGCTGTTTGCGATCGGGTTTACCACAAGTGTTCGCACAATTGTTCGGACTGGACCGATGATCCTGTTTTTGACGGTAGTAAAACTTCTCGTTGTTCCGGGGGTGGTGCTGATTGCTGGGCATTTGATTGGGCTGGATCCGCTTTGGATCATTGCGGCGACGGTCTCTGCAGCAGCGCCCACGGCGAAGAGCATCTTTTTGCTGGCCAAACATTATGATCAGGAGCCGCAACTCGCCGCTCACATCGTGTCGGCGACCTCGTTCCTGGCGGTCGGGACTTTGATCCTGTGGCTGTTTGTCCTGCATCATCTGCATCCTACCGCGTTCCAATTGAATTGAGTTCGCTCTACAAAGTTGCGATCTATTGATCACTTGGATGCAAGCAACAAGGTGCAGCAATGAACACCCCTTTGGGCGTAATCCTCGCAGGCGGCCTCGCCACCCGAATGGGTGGGGGCGACAAGGGTCTGTTGCAGATCGGAGGCCAAAGCCTGCTGTCTCATGTCATTGACCGATTTGGCCCGCAGGTCGATGGTCTGGCGCTGAACGCCAATGGCGACCCCGAGCGGTTCGCCGATCTGAACCTGCCGGTTCTGCCCGATACCATCGAAGGTTTCGCCGGGCCTTTGGCGGGTGTGCTGGCGGGGCTCGACTGGGCTGCTAAGCAAGGCGCCGACAGCATAGTCACAGCCGCCGCCGACACGCCGTTTTTTCCACGCGATCTTGTGGCGCGGCTGACCGACGCTGCCCAAGGGCAAACACATCCTCTGGTGCTGGCCACCACGCCGCGCACCGGGGATGAGGCTTTGAAATCCGGCGGCGGCAATCGGGTCAACCGACACCCCACTTTTGGCCTTTGGCCTGTCGCGCTGCGCGATGATCTGCGGGATGCCTTGAATGACGGGCTGCGCAAGGTTGTGCTGTGGACCGACAAACATGACGGTCGTGAAGCTTTGTTTCCTGCGGAACCTTTCGATCCCTTCTTCAACGTCAACACGCCCGACGATTTGGCGCGGGCGCAAAAGCTGCTGGAGCAGGCATGAGGGTTTACGGCGTCACCGGCTGGAAAAACGCAGGCAAGACCGGCCTAGTGGAGCGGTTAGTGACCGAGATAACCGGGCGCGGCTTTTCAGTTTCGACGGTCAAACATGCCCATCACGCGGTCGATGTCGACCAGACCGGCACCGATAGCTTCCGCCATCGAGAAGCCGGTGCGTCCGAGGTGCTGTTGGCATCCGGCAAGCGCATTGCGGTGATGCAGGAACTGCGCGGGGCACCTGAGCCGCCTTTGGCTGATCTTCTGGCTCGGCTGCTTCCGGTCGATCTCGTACTGATCGAAGGTTTCAAACGAGAAAGCCACCCCAAGGTCGAAGCGTTTCGTGCCGAGGCCGGCAATGCGTTGATGGCCCCGGAAAACAGTACGATCCGCGCTGTCGCCAGCGATACGCCCCTGCAGGTACAGGTTCCGGTGTTTGATCTGGACAACACCGCCGCAGTCGCGGATTTCATCTTGAAAGAGGTCGGATTATGACGCCGCCAAACATCACGCCTCCGCCCCTGCGAAATGATTGTTTTGCCTTGCCTGCCGGGGTCAACTGGACACCAGTGGACGACGCGCTGGCCTTGTTGCGATCTCGGTTGACGGTGGTGACTTTGGTCGAAACGGCTTTGATCGGGCAGGCTGTGGGGCGGATACTGGCAGAAGACGTTTTTGCGAAACGTTCAAACCCACCGCAGCCAAACACGGCCGTGGATGGTTATGGGTTTTCCGGGGCCGCCCCCGTGGGTCCCCAAGTGATGCCGCTGCAGGATGGGCGCGCTGCGGCTGGTATTCCGTTTGATGGCGCGGTGCCACACGGCAAGGCACTGCGCGTGTTGACCGGCGCAGCGCTGCCTACCGGTGTGGATACGGTCATACTGGAAGAAGACGTGACCGTTCAGGATGGTCACATCGCCTTTCACGGCCCGCTGAAACAGGGCGCCAATACCCGCAAAGCTGGCGAAGACGTGGCCGAGGGCGATTTGGTTCTGCCTACCGGGCGCAGATTGACCCCTGCTGACATGGCCCTTTTGTCGGCCACCGGGATATCCGAGGTCGCGGTACGCAAGACGCTGCGCGTTGCGGTTCTCTCGACCGGGGATGAGCTGGTCGAGCCTGGAAACTCTGCCGGACCCGGCCAAATATTTGACGCCAACCGTCCGATGCTGTTGTCGATGATCGCGCGACTGGGCTATGAGCCGGTGGATATGGGGCGCGTGTCCGACGACCGGGAAGATCTGCGTGACAGGCTGGACAAGGCGTCAGAACAGGCCGACGTCATTCTGACCAGCGGCGGCGCGTCCGCCGGGGATGAAGATCATGTCTCAGCCCTATTGCGAGAGGCCGGTGCGATGCAGGAGTGGCGCATTGCGCTAAAGCCCGGCCGCCCATTGGCGCTGGGTATGTGGAACGAAACGCCCGTATTTGGCCTGCCGGGTAATCCCGTCGCAGCCAAAGTCTGTACGTTGATCTTTGCCCGACCTGCACTGGGTCTGATGGCGGGCGAGGGCTGGTCCGAACCGCAGGCGTTCAATTTGCCTGCTGGTTTCGAAAAACGAAAAAAACCGGGGCGGCGCGAATACTTGCGCGCCCGTGTCCGAGACGGTCAGGTCGAGGTTTTTGCATCGGAAGGATCGGGTCGTATCAGCGGCCTTAGCTGGGCCGAAGGGCTGGTCGAGATTCAGGATGGCGCATGTCACATCAGGCCGGGTGATCTGGTGCGGTTCATTCCTTATGGCAGCTTTGGGTTGTGATCAGTCAAATGTACCCGCGACGCGCCCAAGCAGCATGAAAGCGCGGGCGGTTCGTGTGTCGCCCAATGCAGTCAGGTCCGCGTCGCTGGCAACCGGTTCAAATTCAACGATCATGTGATCAAAACGGCGTAGGAAATGATGCACGGCGTCCCGGAATATCGGGTCCTGCTTCATCCGCGCTGCCGTCAGTGCCAGCGAAGACCGGTCCCTGATCCCGCCCAACGCGGCAACCGCGCGGCCGCGCGCGCCCTGTGCGAACTGTCGCCAGATTTCGGGACGCGCCATATCCGGGCGCAGATCGTCCATATAGATGCCTTCCTGGCTCAGCAGTGTAAGCACGTCCTGCGAAGCCTGCACCAGTTGGGCGGTCTTGCGATCCCGTAGCGCCAGCCTGAGGGCATCGAACCCTTCGGCGTCATCCTGTGTTTCAGGAAAGTTCAGCGCCCGAATGAAGGTATCGGTCGTCAATGGCGGCGCGATATCTTCGGCCGGAGTGCCCAGTTCCAAAGATGTCTGGTCGCCTGTGGCAACTGATGCTTCGCCGCGAACCGGCTCGGTCCGTTTCGACGAAAACGTCGCCAGCGCGGTTTCTGCTTTTTTGGCGGTCTCGGCGATTTCGTCCAGCTTTTTGCTGACACCGGGTTCTTGCAAACTGGCGGCGCGCTGTTGCTGAATCACGTAAGCCTGACGGATTGCATCTATTGCGGTCTGCAGCCGGGCGCTTTCCTCGCGCATGACGCGGCTGGCGCGCATAGCCATAGCGGCGACCCAAATCATCGCCACCGGCATGAAAACAGCCAGCAGAGTCACGGCGAATCCGCCGCCATCGACCTTGTCGGGAAGCACCAGAAACACAATCGACACGATCAGCCAAACCACGCTAAGCGCGACGGCAACGATCTCGATCTCGGTTACCGAAGGATGCGAAGGCTTGTCATATATCCCCAAAGGGGTTGGCCGTTCGGGATCTTGTTCGGGATTGGGCTCTGACATGGTCAAGGCTCCGGTCAGGCATACTCGATACTTAGAACTTCATAGGACCGCACACCGCCGGGGGTGCGTACTTCGACACTGTCGCCTTCTTCCTTGCCGATCAATGCCCGCGCGATGGGGGATTTGATATTCAGCAGGCCTTTTTCAATGTTGGCTTCGTATTCGCCAACAATCTGCCAGGTCTTTTCCTCGTCAGTGTCTTCATCCACCAGGGTGACCTTTGCGCCAAATTTGATCGCGCCGTTCAGTTTGGCGGGGTCGATCACATCGGCCAGCGACAGAATGCCTTCCAGCTCTTTGATGCGCCCTTCGATGAAGCCCTGCTTTTCGCGGGCTGAATGATACTCGGCGTTTTCCTTCAGGTCGCCCAGCTCGCGCGCTGTGGCAATAGCTTCGATGATCGCCGGGCGCTCGACCGATTTGAGGTTCTTCAGCTCCGCCGCGAGAGCGGCATTGCCCGTAGGCGTCATTGGAATCTTTTCCATGTTCTTGTCGTCCACGCATAAATTGTTTCGCCCCGCCGCATGAGACAAGCGTCGGGGCGAATTGATGGGTCGTCGAATACCTGACCCAAATGAGGCGTGAATTGCAAGGGGGCTTGGTCGCGCAACGCGCGGATTACGGCCTATGGTGATCGGGAAAAGCCTGAATCGCCAATACCCTGCCGCGCTTCGCGCCCTCCGGGCATTGACGATGAAGATTCTATCAGGTGCTTCCCAGAACACCTTAATCGTAGCTAATCACTTCGAATTCGATGTCATTGTCGTCATTGAAATAGAACCGCCGACCCGGTTCGTAATCAGCATGGGACTTCGGCGTGAAGCCGGCGTCGATCACCTTTTTCTCGATCGCGTCGATGTCTTCGACCAGAACACCCACATGGTTCAGCCCGCCGACGATGTCATAGCTACTTTCCCCGGACGGTTGTGGATCGCTGGGCGCGTAAAGCGCCAGATAGGTGTGCTTGGAGCCCACGTGGACCGTGTAGCCGCCTGCAATTGCCGGGCCTTCCCAGCGTGTTTTCCAACCAAATACCTTGTGCATCCACGCAGCCGAAGCTTGCGGGTCGCGAACGGTGAAATTGGTGTGTTCAAGTGTCGCCATCATGGGATCTCCTTCGTGTTTTGAGGCTTGTCCCGACTCACCATAATTCCTAAACCTAACTTTAGATCAAGAGATTCTTCAGGAGGATGTGATGGCAGCTTCGGAAGGGTTGGCAATTGGCGCGTTGGCCCGGCGCACAGGCTTGGCCGTTTCGGCGATCCGGTACTATGAGGCGCAAGGTCTGATATCACCCTGGCGCAATGCGGGCGGGCAGCGGCGATATCAGCGTGCAGACATCAGACGGCTGAGTTTTGTGATGATTGCACAGCAGTTCGGTTTGACTCTGCCCGAGATTCGCGAGGTACTGTCTGGCCTGCCCGGAAACCGCACGCCAACACCGAAGGATTGGCAGGACATCAGCAAAGGGCTGAGGGCCCATCTGGACCAGCGAATCGATACCCTGACGCGTTTGCGCGACAATTTGGATGGCTGCATCGGCTGCGGGTGTCTCAGCCTGCCGAAATGCGCCCTCTACAACCCGGATGACCGCGCAAAATCCCATGGTAGCGGTCCCAGGTACCTGATGGGAGACTCACCCGAGGCATAACTGCCGCATTGCAGCAAAGTTACGCCGTGTTTTGATTGACCAAGGTGTTTGCGACCATGTAATCAGCCGAGAAACAAAATTGCGCAGAGCATGCAGTGAAAGCGCCAATTCGGAAAGTTAGCTAGGGAGCCCGCGATGGCCGAGATTGAACGCGAAGCAATGGAATACGACGTGGTGATCGTGGGTGCAGGCCCCGCGGGCCTGTCGGCGGCCATCCGTCTGAAACAGCTGGATGCCGACCTGAACGTCGTGGTTCTGGAAAAGGGCTCGGAAGTGGGCGCACATATCCTGTCGGGCGCGGTTCTGGACCCTTGCGGGCTGGACGCACTGATCCCGGACTGGAAAGAAAAAGGCGCGCCGCTGAACGTGCCGGTGCATGAAGATAACTTCTACATGCTGGGCGAGGCGGGCAAGATTCGCATTCCCAACTTCCCAATGCCGCCGCTGATGAACAACCACGGCAACTACATCGTTTCGATGGGTAACGTTTGCCGCTGGATGGCTGAACAGGCGGAAGAGCTGGGCGTGGAAATCTTCCCCGGCATGGCGTGTTCGGAACTGGTTTATGGCGACAATGGCGAAGTCAAAGGCGTCGTCGCCGGTGTCTTCGGCCTAGAGCCTGATGGATCATACGGGCCGCAAACCGAGCCTGGCATGGAACTGCATGGCAAGTACGTCTTCCTGTCGGAAGGTGTGCGCGGTTCGCTGTCCAAGGAAGTGATCGCCAAGTATGACCTCTCTGCTGGCAAAGAGGTGCAGAAATACGGCGTGGGCATGAAAGAGATCTGGGAGATCGACCCGGCCAAGCACAAGGAAGGCTCGGTCACGCATACGATGGGTTGGCCGCTGGGCAGCAACGCGGGCGGCGGGTCGTTCATCTATCATCTTGAAAACAATCAGGTCTACGTCGGTTTCGTGGTTCACCTGAACTACAAGAACCCACACCTGTACCCCTACATGGAATTCCAGCGTTTTAAGCACCACCCGATGGTGGCCGAGCTGCTGAAAGGCGGCAAGCGCGTCGCTTACGGCGCCCGTGCCATCACCGAGGGTGGTTATCAGTCAATGCCCAAGCTGGTTGCGCCGGGCGTGGCTCTGTTGGGTTGTTCCGCAGGCATGGTCAACGTGCCGCGCATTAAGGGCAACCACAACGCGATGTTGTCGGGCAAAGCGGCGGCTGAAGCGGCGTTTGACGCCATCAAGGCCGAACGTTCGGGTGATGAACTGACCGCCTATGAAACCGACGTGCGCGAAGGTGCAATTGGCGCAGATCTGAAGAAGGTGCGCAACGTCAAGCCGCTGTGGTCGAAATACGGCCTGACCGCCAGCCTGATGTTGGGCGGCATGGACATGTGGACCAACACGCTGGGCTTTTCGCTGCTGGGCACGCTGGGTCACGGCAAGAACGATGCTGAATCGACCGAAGAGGCCAGCAAGCACAAGCCCATCGATTATCCAAAGCCCGATGGCAAACTGTCCTTTGATCGTCTGACCAACGTGTCCTTTGCGATGACCAACCATGAGGAAAGCCAGCCTTGCCACCTGAAGCTGGCTGATCCGGAAATCCCGGTCAAAGTAAACATGCCCAAATACGATGAACCGGCGCAGCGCTATTGCCCGGCAGGCGTGTACGAGATGGTCGAGGATGAAGATGGCGCGCGATTCGTCATCAACTTCCAGAACTGCGTCCACTGCAAAACCTGCGACATCAAGGACCCCAGTCAGAACATCACCTGGACCACGCCGCAGGGCGGGGATGGACCGAACTATCCCAACATGTAAGCGAAAACATGGGCAATGGCGGGGTCGTGAAGGCTCTGCCATTGCCTCTTTCCGGTCAAAGCCCTAGCTTGTTGTCCAGTCAACGATAGCAAGGCAGGATTTTGGTGGCTTCCCTCGTTCGTCGCGCGGCATTTGCCGCGCTTTTAACCTCGTCATTTGCATTCCCGGCGCTGTCGGACTCTGGCTCTGGGTCGTATTTGGCCGGGCGTCAGGCGATTTATCAAAGCGATTATATTTCTGCCGAGAAATATTATGCGCAGGCCCTGCGCGCCGACCCTGAAAATGGCAAACTTCTGGAAAACGTCGTTGTAGCGCGTCTTGCATTGGGTGAGATTGGGCGCGCGCTGCCGGTTGCGCAGTCAATTGAGGCGCTTGAACTGCCAAGTCAGGCGGCAAAGATGGTCATCATGGCCAACCTGATTGACGACGGAAAGCTGGATGAGCTGCTTGCTCGTGATCCTGAAACCCAAGGCGTTGGGCCATTAGTAGATGGTTTGATTCTGGGTTGGGTCTATGTGGCGCAAGGTGCCATGACCAAAGCGATGGAAAAGTTCGACGAGGTCGGCACCCAGGAGGGGCTTCTGGAATTCGCGCTTTACCACAAGGCGTTGGCGCTGGCGTCGATTGGTGACTTCGAAGGGGCTGAAGAGATTTTTGCGGCAAACAACGGAGCGGTGTCGCGGTTCTCGCGCCGCGCGGCCTTGGCCCGGACCGAAGTTCTGTCGCAGCTGGACCGCAACGAAGACGCCCTGCAATATCTGGAAGACGTTTTTGCGGCGGGTAGCGACCCATCCATCGAAGGTTACGTGGCGCGTTTGAAGGCGGGTGAAACGTTGCCGTTTACGCACATACAGTCGGCGCAGGACGGTATGGCTGAAGTGTTCTTCGCTGTCGGTGCCGCGCTCAGCAGTGAGGCGTCACAGGATTATGTGCTTCTCTATGCCCGGATTGCTGCGTTCCTGCGTTCCGACCACGTGGACGCAATCCTTCTGAGTGCCGAATTGCTGGATGCGCTGGAACAATATGACCTGGCCGTCGAAGCCTATCGCATGGTGCCGTCCACCAGCAGCGATTACCACGCGGCCGAGTTGGGCCGGGCCGAAGTTCTGAGCCGTTCGGGAAAAACGGATGCAGCCGCCGAAGTTCTGCATAACCTCGCGGCGCAAAGCCCCAGCCTGCCCAGTGTGCATGTAGCCCTGGCTGATCTGCAACGGCGGCAAGAAAACTATGTCGATGCCGTTGGGACCTATGACACTGCTATCGAACTGACCGAGCAGGGTGTCAGCGGCAACTGGTTTTTGTATTACGCCCGCGGTATCTCGCATGAACGTCTCAAGCACTGGGAAGCGGCTGAGGCCGATTTCCGTCGCGCGCTGGAACTGAACCCTGATCAACCACAAGTTCTGAACTATTTGGGCTACTCGCTGGTCGAACGGCAGGAAAAGCTGGACGAAGCACTGAACATGATCGAACGCGCTGTCGCGGCGCGCCCCGACAGCGGCTATATTGTCGACAGTCTGGGATGGGTTTTGTTCCGATTGGGCCGCTACGACGAAGCTGTCGCTCATATGGAGCGTGCGGTCGAACTGATGCCGGTTGATCCTGTGGTAAATGACCACCTTGGCGATGTCTATTGGGCCGTGGGCCGCGCGCGCGAAGCTGAATTTCAGTGGAAGCGTGCTCTGTCCTTTGTTGATCCCGACGACACAGATGGTGAGGCCGACCCCGAGCGCATTCGTCGCAAGATTGAGGTGGGCTTGGACGCGGTCTTGGCCGAAGAAGGCGCCGATCCATTGAAAGTCGCCAATGGCAATTGAGGGTTTCGCGCCCGCCAAGATCAACCTGACCCTGCATGTGACCGGCCGACGCGATAATGGATATCATCTGCTGGACTCTCTCGTAGTGTTTGCAGATGTCGGGGATAAGCTGGAATTCACGCCGGGGCCAGAGCTGTCGCTGTCAATCGCCGGTGAACACGCCAAGGGCGTTCCGGCGGACGACCGAAATCTAGTCTGGAAAGCCGCCGCCGCCGCTGGATGGACCGGGCATATCAACCTGAACAAAGCGCTGCCCCACGGTGGTGGCATTGGCGGCGGATCATCCGACGCCGCGGCGACACTGCGCATGATCGCAGATCAGGGTGTAGCTATCCCCAGCGAAACTGCCCTGACCCTTGGTGCGGATGTGCCGGTTTGCATGATGGCAAGGGCCACCCGGATGCGGGGCATCGGCGAGCGGTTGCAGCCGGTCTCATTGCCGCAATTGCCCGCGCTTTTGGTCAATCCCGGTGTCGAAGTCCCAACCGGCGCCGTATTCTCTGCTTTGCAGAGCCGCGACAACCCGCCAATGCCTGATGATATCCCGATCTTTGAGACGTCTGAGGCATGCGCGGATTGGCTGCGGGAACAACGCAATGACTTGGAGCCACCGACAAAGAGTATCGCACCCGAGGTTGCCCGGGTGCTGGATGATCTGTCGGATACGAAAGATGTTCTGCTGGCTCGGATGTCAGGTTCGGGTTCGACCTGTTTTGCGCTCTACCCAACCATGAAAGCCGCCCATTTCGCAGTTTACGAGATTGGCGCTGCGCACCCCGATTGGTGGTGCCGCGCCACGCAGCTTAATTGAGGCGCGAAACCACGTAGTCAGCCAGATCGCGCAGCAACGACCGGATCTCGTGATTCGGCAGCGCATCCAGCGCGGTCTTGGCTTTGGTGGCCCACCCAAATGCATCCGACCGTGTGGCGTCCAGCGTGCCGTATTTGTTCATCAGGCTCAGCGCATGGTCCAGATCGCCGTCTTCCTGACGGCCTCGACCAATTGTACGCTCCCAAAAGGCGTGCTCTTCCGGGGTGGCCTGTGCGATGGCTTTGATGACGGGCAAGGTCAGTTTGCGCTCGCGGAAGTCGTCGCCGACATTCTTGCCGGTTGCCTTGCTGTCACCCTGATAATCCAACAGGTCATCGGCAATTTGGAACGCAATTCCCAGCGCATCGCCGTATTCGTATAGCGCCTTGACCTGATCCTCAGCCGCGCCAGCAATCACGCCGCCTACCTCGGTTGCAGCGGAGAACAGCGCGGCGGTCTTACCGCGCACGACCTGCAGGTAAATGGCCTCGGAAGTGCCCAGATCGGTGGCTGCGGTCATCTGCAGCACTTCGCCCTCGGCGATGGTGGCCGAGGCATTGGCCAGAATGTCCAGCACCCGCAGCGACCCGGTTTCAACCATCAGCTGGAAACTGCGGGAAAACAGGTAGTCGCCGACCAGAACGCTGGATTTATTGTCCCACAACAGGTTCGCCGTGGGACGGCCACGCCGCTGGGCGCTTTCATCAACGACATCGTCGTGCAACAGGGTCGCGGTATGAATAAATTCGACTGTCGCGGCCAGTCGCACGTGATGATCACCCGGATAGCCAAACATCCGGGCTGCCGCCAGCGTAAGCATTGGGCGCAGACGCTTGCCGCCTGCTTCAACCAGATGCGCAGTCACTTCCGGGATGCGCGGTGCGTGTTCCGACGCCATGCGCGTACGGATCAACTGGTTTACGGCATCCAATTCGCCGTCCAGAATCTCGGCCAGGCGCTCATGCGGTTTCGAGATCGTGTCGATGTTCATCACTCTCCTGATACAAGGCTCGACTTCCGCCTTGCCTTGCCCTTACATCCATCCCCATGAAAGAACTTTTGCGCAGCACCGATCCGACGATTCTGGCCTTTGCTTCCGCCCTTCTTGAGGGCGAGGATATAGACTGCTTTCAGATGGACGTAAATATGAGCATCCTCGAAGGAGGCATAGGAATCTTTCCGCGCCGCCTGATGGTGCGAGCCGATGACCTGACCCGCGCAGAACGGGTAATGCGCGACAACGAAATCCCTCTGGGCAGATGAACCTGTTTTCCGATAGTGAATTGACCCAAAATGATTTTCTGGGCGGGCGTGTGCGTTTGTTGCAGCCGCGCGCAGGATATCGCGCGGGGGTTGACCCGGTTTTGCTGGCAGCGGTCGTCCCGGCGACACGTGGTCACACCGTGTTGGAACTGGGCTGTGGCGCGGGTGCCGCGATCCTGTGCCTGCTGGCCCGCGTGCCGGGTCTGCAGGCCGTTGGGGTCGAGTTACAGGCAAGCTATGCAGAATTGGCACGCCGAAACGCCGCGGAAAATGACGCGCCGCTGGAGGTAGTCGAGGCCGATATCAGTGCATTGCCAGCTACGCTCAAACAGCGGCAATTCGATCATGTACTCGCAAACCCGCCTTATTACCGTGCTGGCGCGCATAGCCCGGCCGATGACACGGGGCGTAGTATTGCATTGGGCGAGCAAACGCCTTTGGAGACATGGATTGACTGCGCGGCCAAGCGCCTCGCGCCTCGCGGGTACTTGCATATGATCCAGAAAGCCAACCGTCTTCCCGACATATTGATGGCATGCGAAGGGCGATTGGGATCGGTCGAAATCCTGCCGCTGGCTGCCAGAGCCGGTCGTAAGGCCGAACTGGTAATTTTACGGGCCAGAAAGGGTGGCCGCGCCGATTTTCAGCTGCATGCGCCGGTCGTTTTACACGACGGGGATCGGCACGAACGTGATGGGGAAAGTTATACGCCAAAGGTCTCCGACGTATTGCGCGAAGGGGCCTCGCTGCCGGGGTTTTCTGATCAATAGGCATTAACCAGCCGAATTTGTCGGATTTATTACAGATTCTGTGCGTCTGCGGCGTGACAGGCTGGAAACGATGTGGTCAACTTCTTACGTGAACCTGAGACACCAACGAAGGAGTATCGCCATGAGCGTGAGCGCACATCTGACCGAACTGAAGAAAAAGCACGAAACTCTCGGTCTTGAAGTTGAACAAGCCCAACGCGCGCCAGGTATCGATGATCTCCATATCGCTCAACTCAAAAAACAAAAACTAAGGCTAAAAGAAGAGATCGAACGCCTGTCAGCCTAGGTTTTCATACTCGCCCGCGCGGCAATGGCCGCGCCGCCAGTAATCAATAGGGCCGCGATCGCCAGACCCCAGGACGGGGCGGCGATCCCGGCCACAACCAAAGCTAGCGTAGACAACAAGGGTGCCGCGTACGACGCCGTCCCCAAGAGCTGTATGTCGCCTTGCTTGACCCCGATATCCCAGACATAGAACGCCAACCCCACCGGCCCCAGGCCCAGTGCGATCACGGACGTCCAGCTAAAGGCACTGTCAGGCCAGACGGTATCTTCGACAGCAAGGTGCAGCAAACTGGATGCTATGGCGGTCGCAATACAGAAAACGGCGACAGAGCTAGTTGGCGTATCGCCCAGCCGACGCGACAGGACCGAGTATCCAGACCACGTCAACGCGCATAACAAGGCCAAGGCGTAGCCGGGCAGGTGGTCGGTCTGAAACCCTGTGCTGCCGCCTCCGGCGATGATCACGGCAGCCCCTGCAAACCCCAGACATGCGCCGAACAAATGTCCGATGCGCAGGTGTTCGCCCGGCAAAAGCCCGGAAAACAACACGATGAGCAACGGCCAGAGATATGCGATCAGACCAGCCTCGGCCGCCGGGGCCATGCGAAGGGCCGAGAAATATAGCGCGTGATAGCCGAACAACCCGATTGTGCCGAACAGATAGGTAGTCCACGGCACGTCCCGCAATTGCCGCAACCCACCGCTGCGCCAAGTCCAGATCAGGCCAAGTGTTCCACCAATCGAAAAGCAGATTGCATTCAGCAACAGTGGCGGCGTGGGGGATGACCCGACGGTGAACAAGGCCAGCAGCGACCACAGCAAGACGGCGGCAAACCCGATGGCTGTAGCGCGCGATTTGGTCATAGGCTTTGAACCTCTTGGACCGGGATGATGTTGAATTCGTCCGAGATATGCGCGGTCTTTTCGATCTCGGCCATGAACCAGTCGCGGAAGGCGGCGATTTGGGGCCTATTTTCTGCACCTGGCAAGCACAGAAACCGAAACCGGCCTTGTGTTTCGATAGCCGTTTTGAACGGAGCAACAAGACGTCCCTCGGTAAGGTCCTTCAAGATCATAGCCCGGCGACCCAGTACCACGCCAACGCCCGCAACCGCTGCATCAATTGCGTGGTCTGCGTTCGAAAAATGCGCGCCATGCGTTGGGGCATATTCCACTCCGACCGCGCGGAACCAGGTCGGCCAATCGCTGGGCGGTTGTAGGAACGCAATCGAATCGTCAAAGATCAATGGTGCGTCCCGCAGGCTGTCGGGGGTGGGGAATTGCTCGGCCAGATCTGGTGTCATCACCGGTGTCAGCCATTCCTTGCGAACTTGCAGGGAATACAATCCTTCATCCCCCCCGTAACCAAATCGAATGGCCACATCCACGTCATCACGTTCAAGATCCATAATCCGCAACGTTGCCGAGAATTTCAGGTCAATCTCGGGATGCGCCCGTGCAAATTCATACAGGCGCGGTGCCAGCCATTTGGCTGTCAGCGCCGGGCCTGCTGTCACGGTCAGCGAGGTATCGTTGCCCTGTCGGCGCGCAGCTTGCCATGCCGTCTGCAGTGCGGCGAATCCTTCGGCCGCGCCGGGGGCAAGGGCGCGTCCGGCCTCGGTCAGCTCAACCGCGCGGTTCAAGCGGTGAAACAAGGGCCGGCCCAGATGTTCCTCCAGTGACTTGATCTGGAAAGACAGGGCTGCCGGGGTCACGCGCAACTCCTCTGCGGCTTTGGCAAAGGACATGTGGCGTGCTGCTGCGTCGAAGGCACGCAGGGCAGTTAGCGGGGGAAGGTAATCGCTCATCAATACGCAAGAATATCTTAACTGAAACCCAAAGAAAGCTCGTTTGTCGCCTTTCTTGATAAGGCGCATATTGGGTTCAAGTCAAACATAGCTGAACTGAAAGGATGACTGCCATGATCGAAATGACGACCAACCCCGCAGCTGCCCGCGCCTTTCAGCGGGCCCATGCTGAACGTGGCAAGATGATCAAACACGCCCTTATGTGGCTATTCGGTTCCCGCTGAGCGCAGCGCGCGCGTTCTTACGGGATAAAAAAGGGCCGGTCCGAAATGGACCGGCCCGTTGTCTTTTCTACGCTTCAAATCAGACGAAGAATTGCGCACCGTTGGCCGAGATGGTCGAGCCATTGATGAACTGAGAATCGTCGGATGCCAGGAACGCCACGCAGCGCGCGATTTCTTCGGGCTCACCCAGGCGACCTGCTGGGATCTGGCCGATAATGGATTCGCGGACTTTTTCAGGAACAGCCATCACCATCTCGGTTGCGATATAGCCGGGGCAGATCGCGTTGGCGGTAATGCCTGCACGCGCGCCTTCCTGCGCCAGCGATTTCACGATGCCCAGATCGCCTGCTTTGGTCGCGGCATAGTTCACCTGAGCGAACTGGCCCTTCTGACCATTGATCGAGCTGATGACGATGACGCGGCCGAACTTACGCTCGCGCATGCCGTTCCAGACAGGGTGCACTGTGTTGAACACGCCGGTCAGGTTGGTGTCGATTACCTGGTGCCACTGTTCGGGGGTCATCTTGTGGAAGGGTGCGTCGCGAGTGATGCCCGCGTTTGCAACCACGATGTCGATCGCGCCAACCTCGGCTTCGACTTTTTCAATTCCGGCTTTGGATTCGTCGTAATCAGCGACGTTCCACTTGTAGGTGGCGATGCCGGTCTCTTCGGTGAACTTCGCGGCGGCTTCGTCGTTCCCCGCATAGGTGGCTGCAACATTGTACCCTTCGGCCTTGAGCGCCTTGGAAATTGCTGCGCCGATGCCGCGAGAGCCGCCGGTAACGAGTGCTGTACGTGCCATTTAGGAATCCTCCAATTAAAGTCGTCTTGGTAATGCTGTTACTTTGAGAGGTGATCGTGCGCAATATTGTTTCGTCATGATTTTCTAAATTCCGCGTGGCAATATCGTCGCATCTTTGGGTTAAGGGCCCAATGTAACAAAAAAGGGCGCCCAAGGGACGCCCTTTTCTATTCGCTTGTCAAAGCACTTAGTCGCGCTCCACGCACAGGGCGACGCCCATGCCGCCGCCGATGCAGAGAGTGGCGAGACCTTTCTTCGCGTCGCGGCGTTTCATTTCGAAGAGCAGCGTGTTCAGAACGCGGCAGCCCGAAGCGCCGATCGGGTGACCGATGGCAATGGCGCCGCCGTTCACGTTCACGATCGACGGATCCCAGCCCATGTCCTTATTCACGGCGCAGGCCTGTGCGGCAAACGCTTCGTTCGCCTCGACCAGATCCAGATCGTCAACGGACCAGCCCGCTTTTTCCAGCGCTTTGCGCGAAGCGTAGATCGGGCCTACGCCCATGATCGACGGGTCCAGACCGGCGGTTGCATAGGATGCGATACGGCCCAGTGGCTCGATTCCGCGCTTTTCAGCATTTTCGGCGGACATTAGCAGGGTCGCCGCCGCGCCGTCATTCAGGCCGGATGCGTTTGCGGCCGTGACCGAACCGTCCTTGGTGAAGGCCGGGCGCAGCTTTGCCATCGCTTCCATGGTGGCGCCATGGCGAATGTACTCGTCAGCGTCCATCACGATGTCGCCCTTGCGGGTCTTGATGGTAAAGGGGGTGATTTCGTCGGCGAACTTGCCAGCCTTTTGCGCGGCTTCAGCCTTGTTCTGCGACGCGACGGCGAATTCGTCCTGCATGTCACGGCTGATCTGCCATTTCTCGGCGACGTTTTCAGCGGTCTGGCCCATGTGATAGCCATTGAAAGCATCCCACAGACCATCGCGGATCATCGTGTCGATGTACTTCATGTCGCCCATCTTTTGACCTGCACGCAGAGCGGCGGCGTGGGGCGAAAGGGTCATGTTTTCCTGACCACCGGCAGCCACGATATCAGCGTCGCCCAGTTGGATGTGCTGAGCACCCAAAGCAACGGCCCGCAGACCAGAGCCGCAAACCTGGTTGAGGCCCCATGCTGCGCTTTCCTGTGGCAGACCGGCGTTGATATGTGCCTGACGGGCGGGGTTCTGACCCTGAGCTGCCGTCAGCACCTGTCCCAGAATGGTTTCGCTGACTTCGCCCTTTTCCACGCCTGCGCGTTCTACTACGGCCTCCAGTACGGCGGCCCCAAGATCATGCGCTGGTGTGTTTGCAAACGAGCCGCCAAAGCTGCCCACTCCGGTACGCGCGGCGGATGCGATTACTACGTTGGTCATTTAGACAATCCTTTACCGTCAAGGTCCTGCGGGATATTCGACGGCGCGGATCGCACAAAGATAACTCTGTGGCAGTAAGAGCGCCTCATGTTCCCCGCTCCAACTCCACATGGCATAGCGCAACGCTGCAGTTGCAGCAACGGTCAGCTTGCCTCAGGTCGGGCGTGGACCGGATAAATCACTCTAACTGGCTGTATGTTTGCGCTTTTCCGCCTTCCACGGGGCGGAAACGGTAGGGGCGCCAAACAGGAACCCCTGCAGGCAGTCGACGCCGTTGGCGATAAGGAATTCGGCATCCTTCTGTGTTTCGACTGATTCGGCGGTCACCAGAATCTCGAATTCCCGCGCCACGGCGATCAAGGCCCGCACCAGCGCCTGATTGTCCGGATTTTCGCCGATTCCGTGGATGAATTGGCCATCAATCTTGGCGGCATCAAAGAAAAACTCGCGAAAATTTCGAAAGCTGAAATTGCTTGCCCCAAAATCATCAAGCGCAAAGGCGATTCCGCGCGGCTGCAGCCGGTCCATGAAATCGATCACCAGCTCAGGCACCGTCATGGCCGAGCTTTCTGAGATTTCCATGATCAACCTTTCGCCGATATTGGCATCTTTCTTCAAAAACCGCTCCAGCACACGTGACCATCGCGCGTAACCGATCGAACGGGCTGACATGTTGATGGACAGGCGAATGTCGGGGTTTTTGGTCAGCGTCCGCAATCCCATTTCAAGCGCGACACAGTCCAGCTCGCGCCCGATTGGAGTGTTTTCCAGTTGTGGCATGAACTCGCGCGCGGGGATGACCCGACCGGTTTCGTCCAGCACTCTGATGAAGCCTTCGTAGAAGGCCACGTCATGCGGCCTGTTCGCCTGCATCACCGGTTGAAAGGCCAGTTTGCACTGTTTGTGCTTCACCGCCTCGGTCGCCATTTCAATCGTTGAGGCATCGCGGGATTTGACAGCCGCGTTCAAGGGGCTGTCCCCACCTTCGGGCAAATCTGCCAGTACCTTCTTCCGCATGTACAACCCGTTTCCTTTAGCGCCGCCGGTCTGGTGACGATTTCAGAGGAAAGGTATGAATCTGCGGTTAAGACAAACGTAATTGTTTAAGGTCAGGCTTGGGTTACCGTGTCGTTTCCCAGATGCGTCCCAGCGCTGCAAAGCCACCAACCAGCGCACCCATGAAGCCCAAAAGCATCATGCCAAAGCCCAACGCGACGATCCCCGTCGCACCTCCAGCCAACGCCGTCAACATAGCGAGCACCACTCCGGTAAGGCCCATAACGGTGGAAAGGGTTGTCAGTCTGGTCATGTTGTCTCCGGTTACTCGCACTGCACACATCGATTGGATATGGGACGCGAGGGCCGGATTTCAAGAATCAGGTCGGATAGGTCGGCGGCATCAGGCCTGTTTTGCCTGCGTATTGGGCTGTTTGGTGTCGAATTGTTCGAATCCTGGCGTTCCACGATCTTCCGGGTGGCGGTCCAGATGCTTGGCTTTAATCTGTTCGGAATTGTCCCGGCTGCCATCATGGCTGTAGCCGGGGGGGGCAAAGCAATAAGCCAGTCGCTGACGCATTGTCAGGCCCGGTTGTGTCGCGTCGCGCCAAATTCCAACCCATTCGTGAAAGGCCACACGCAGCGGGTTGAAGGTGCCGATATTGTGAACCAGCCCATAGTCGACGCGGTCGTCTTCCTGTTCCGGCACGAAGGTCCCGAACAGCTTGTCCCAGATGATGAAAACGCCGGCATAGTTGCAGTCCAGGTAGCGTGCATTGCGACCATGATGGGCGCGGTGGTGGCTGGGCGTGTTCATCACCGCCTCAAACCAGCGGGGCATTTTGCCAATCGCCTCGGTGTGAATCCAGAACTGATAGATCAGGTTCAGACCACCCACGAACAGCACCATCGCCGGATGGAAACCCAGTAGGATCAGAGGCGCGCGAACTACCATCATGAAGGTAAACGTATAGGTCCATGTCTGACGCAGGGCGGTGGTAAGGTTGTAGTGTTGCGAGCTGTGGTGGTTCACGTGGCTGGCCCAGACCCAGCGAATGCGGTGACCAAAGCGGTGCACCCAGTAATAGCGGAAATCATCCAGCACAAAGCACAGAAGGATAACAGGGATAGAGGTGCCCAGGTTCAGCGGCGTGATCTGCCACAGCCACATGAAGAATGCATAGGCGATGAACCCCAACAGAAAGCCGGATGCGATGTTGCCAGCCCCCATGATCAACGATGTGACAGCGTCCCGCGTCTCATAGCGGCCACCGCGTCCTTTGACGGCGATCCACAGAAACTCGGCCAGAATGGCAGCTATGAAAAAGGGGACGGCCCACTGCACGGCGTCCGGGAAAGTCACGTGGTCGGTCATGCGGGCTCCATCAGGTGCTGCCAGTGGCGGCGTTCGCGTTCGTCAAGGTGGATTATGGCCTTGGGCGTTCCGAAGTCGTGGAATAGAACCTCGAACCCTTGCGGGTGGTCCAGCAGATCAAAATCCAGCAGATGTCGGGCAACGGTGTCCGCGCCGAATGACCACAGCAGACCATTTCCTGTTTCGGTTCGGATCAGGGCCGCGTGCCCGTCATGTGCAAGGGTGACATCGATGATCGAATCATCCGGCGCATGACGCAGCCATTCTGACCACGCCAATTCGGGCGATAGCACGCGCAATCGGGATCTGCCTGTCAGGTGCAGCAACAGGGTTATCCCGGCGATGCCTCCGACCACCAGAACCAATAGAATTTCAAGCGGCATTCCGTCCTCCTGCGCGGCAGAGTGCAAAGCGGCAGGCAGGCTGTCAAAGGTGGCGTCGCGTCAGCTATGTTCCAGACTGTCCAGAACCTCATACTGGACAACTCGCTGGACAAACGGCACCAACCCGTCCGGCCCCGAGGCGCGATCCTTTAGGTGGATACAGATATCGGGCCTGCGCGCCGCGATGATGCCCACCATCTCGCCGCGTATCCTGTCATCAAGACCGGCACCCATGATCGCGCAGGCGATGCGCGGCTCTTCGTCCAGCTGCCGTTTGACTTCTTCCTGATCATGCGCGCCAAGCCATTGGATCGGAAGGTGATCCAATTGACGCGCAACATCACCGATCACGTTGGGCAATTTTCCAATCAACAGAACTACCGGTTTCATCGTCGTCTCCCCTTCCTTCAGGTTGCAAACGAAAACCGGCCCATCTGGGCCGGTTTCAGCATAACACAAAACGTTCAGGAAGGCCTGATGCTTCAGCTGTTGCCCTCGACAAGGGTTGAAACGATGGCCTTGGCGCTGTCCGAATTCCACTCGGCATCTCCGATCAGGCGGGCAATCTCGTTGCCGTCGGGGTCCAGAATGACAGTGATTGGCAGGGCGATCACGCCCATTTTGCGTGCAACTGCCGATTGGGGATCCTGATGACGTGGCAGGTTGTCGATGCCGTTTTCCTCGAAAAACTTCTTGATCCCGGCTGGCGAGTTGCGCCCGGTGGCCAGTGTCACGACCTCGAACTTGTCGCCGCCGAATTCTTCCTGCAGCTCGGCGATCTGGGGCATTTCCTTGCGACACGGCGCGCACCAGGTGGCCCAGAAGTTCAACAGAACATACTTGCCCTTGTAATCCGCAAGCGTCGCGGTGCCGCCGTCATCCTCAAGCTGAAATTCAACTGCTTCGACTGGCTTTGGCTCTTTGTGCAGGATCAGCCGTTTTAAGGAGTCCTCCCGGAGCGGTGCCAGAGTTTCGGCATCCGTGGCCAAAGCCGCGTTTGCACCCAACGCGAGGGCCATATAAAGGGGGATCAGACGAAATAGGCGCATATCAACTCCGGGTTTTCTTACATGACCGATCAATCTTCGAACCAGATGTGGGGCGGCCGCTTTGCCGCCGGTCCAGACGCGATCATGGAGGCGATCAATGCCTCGATCGGGTTCGATCAGCGGATGGCAGCCCAGGACATTGCAGGCTCGCGTGCCCATGCCGCCATGCTGGCTGCCACAGGTGTTATTACTGATAGTGATGCGCAGGCTATTCGGGAAGGGCTGCTCACCGTTTTGTCAGAAATCCAGAACGGAGAATTTCAGTTCTCGACCGCGCTGGAAGACATCCACATGAATGTCGAGGCGCGCCTGAAAGAGGTGATTGGCGAACCCGCAGGCCGTTTGCACACAGGCCGGTCGCGCAATGATCAGGTGGCGACCGATTTCAAACTATGGGTCCGTGATCAGTTTGATGCGGCTGAATCCGGTCTGCTGGCCCTGATCCGCGCGCTTTTGGCGCAGGCTGAGGCTGGCGCTGATTGGGTCATGCCTGGCTTCACCCACTTGCAAACCGCCCAGCCAGTGACTTGGGGCCATCATATGATGGCTTATGTCGAGATGTTCGGCCGTGACCTGTCCCGCGTCCGCGATGCCCGCGCCCGGATGAACGAATCCCCCTTGGGTGCAGCCGCGCTGGCTGGAACGTCCTTCCCCATCGATCGTCAGATGACGGCTGAGGCGCTGGGCTTTGACCGCCCCGCCGCCAACTCACTGGATGCGGTCAGCGACCGTGATTTCGCGCTCGAATTCCTGTCGACCGCCTCAATCTGCGCTGTGCACTTGTCGCGCTTTGCCGAAGAGCTGGTCATCTGGTCTTCGGCTCAGTTCCGGTTTGTTACGCTTTCTGACCGGTTCTCGACCGGATCGTCGATCATGCCGCAGAAAAAGAACCCTGATGCCGCGGAACTGATCCGTGCCAAAGTAGGTCGGATTTACGGTGCGAATACTGCGCTGATGATGGTTATGAAGGGCTTGCCGCTGGCGTATTCCAAGGACATGCAGGAAGACAAGGAACAGGTCTTTGATGCCGCAGATAACTGGATGCTTGCTCTGGCCGCGATGGAAGGCATGGTCAAGGACATGACGGCCAACCGCGAAAGCCTTGCTGCCGCCGCAGGGTCTGGTTTTTCGACTGCGACCGATCTGGCCGATTGGCTGGTCCGTGTGCCGGGCCTGCCGTTCCGCGACGCGCACCACGTTACCGGATCGCTGGTCGCCATGGCGGAAAGCAAGGGTTGTGACCTGCCTGATCTGACGCTGGAAGACATGCAATCGGTCCATGCGGACATCAACGACAATGTCTATTCTGTCCTTACCGTCGAAAATTCGGTAAACTCACGCCAGTCTTATGGCGGCACGGCACCAGATCAGGTGCGTGCCCAGGTCAAGCGGTGGAAGGCGCTGGTGTGATGCGGATACTACGTGTGGTGCTTCTTATTTCGGCCGGGGCTCTTCTGGCCGGCTGCGGAGCGGACGGCGAACCGATCCAACCCACGATGAGCGCAAATATCGGTGTCGGCAGCAGCGGCACCTATGGCGGTGTCGGGGTCGGCCTACGACGCGGCGGGCTCGGCGTTTTCCTGGGGCTGTAATCGTCGATAGCAATCTCGCATAACCATGCATATTTGAACGGCATAGTGGCCGAGCGCCAAATTCAAAAAAGAAGTCAAGACAATGAAAACCATCGGCCTGATCCTCTCGCTAGTCGTACTGGCAGCCTGCGACCCAACATATAAACCCCGCCCTGAGCCCGCAGAGACATCAACCGGGAACGGCATCAAAATCTCTGGCTATGGCCGGGTCGGTGTTTCCACATCGAACTGATCTTGCGCGGAATCCATTGATCCGCGTGGCCATTTTGGTCTAAGCGCGCAGTCATGGATCACTTTCTCTACCGCGACGGCGCGCTATACGCCGAGGATGTCCCGATTTCCGAAATCGCAGCTGCGGTCGGAACACCGTTCTATGTGTACTCCACCGCGACGCTATTGCGGCATTTCCAGCTGTTCGACGATGCGCTGGACGGCATGGATCATCTGGTCTGCTATGCGATGAAGGCGGCCAGCAATCAGGCGATCCTGAAGACGCTGGCACAGGCCGGTGCGGGAATGGACGTGGTCTCGGGCGGGGAATACCTGCGTGCCAAGGCGGCGGGCGTGCCGGGCGACAAGATCGTGTTCTCGGGTGTTGGCAAGACCGCGGATGAGATCCGCGCTGCGCTGAGCGGCGGTATCCGCCAGTTCAATGTTGAATCCGAGCCTGAGATGGAAGTGATCAACGCCATCGCTTTGGAACTGGGCGTGGTTGCACCGATCACCGTTCGGGTGAATCCTGATGTTGACGCAAAAACCCACGCCAAAATCGCGACTGGCAAGTCCGAGAACAAGTTTGGCATCCCGATCGCCCGCGCATCTGAGGTTTATGCCCACGCAGCCTGCCTTCCGGGGCTGGAGGTGATCGGTATCGACGTCCACATCGGCTCGCAATTGACCGAGTTAGAGCCGTTCGAGCTAGCCTACACCAAAGTCGCCGAACTTACCGAAAAGTTGCGGTCCGAGGGACACAATATCCGCCGCCTTGATCTGGGCGGGGGCTTGGGCATTCCATACACCCGCGCGAATGACGCACCACCGTTGCCAGTGGAATATGGCGCGTTGATCAAGAAAACGCTGGGCCATCTGGGCTGCGAGATCGAGATCGAACCCGGGCGTCTTATTGCCGGTAATGCGGGTTTGATGGTCAGCAAGGTGATTTACGTGAAATCTGGCGAGGGCCGTGATTTTCTGATCCTCGACGGCGCGATGAACGACCTGATCCGTCCGGCGATGTACGAGGCACATCATGACATCGTTGCCGTAAATGAACCCGCTCCGGGCGTTGAACAGCAACCCTATGACATTGTCGGCCCTGTTTGCGAAAGCGGCGATACCTTTGCCAAGGAACGCAACATGCCGCCCCTTTCACCGGGCGATCTGGTCGCCTTCCGCAGTGCCGGGGCCTATGGCGCGGTGATGTCCAGCGAGTACAATACCCGTCCCCTGATCCCAGAGGTTCTTGTGCACGGGGATCAATTTGCAGTTATTCGTGAACGGCCAAGCTTTGACGAAATCATAAACCGCGATACCATACCTGAGTGGCTTTGACGCGATAGGCGCGTGGGCCCGATCAGGAGGCCCGCTTTGCGCGCAAAACACAACCTGCCGATCCCAAGACTGTCCCTGTGGCTGACGCACGCAGGGATGCTGGCCGAGCAGTTTTTGCGCGCGTTTTGGCCCTTTTTCTCGGTTCTGATGGCGATTCTGGCGGCTTTGATGCTGGGCTTGCAGGACGAGGTCCGCGTTGAAATCGTCTGGGGTGTGGGCGCTGTCGCACTGTTGGGGCTGGCCGCTACGCTGTTTGTTGGTGCAAGGCGATTCCATTTCCCTTCACGTGCCGAAGCGCTGATGCGGCTGGATGCGGCGATGCCGGGGCGGCCTATCCAAGCTTTGATAGATGATCAGGCCATCGGCGCGATGGACACGGATTCTGTCGCGTTGTGGCGCGCGCACCAGAATAGGATGGCGCGACGTGTTGCGCAGGCGGAACCTGTCAAACCCGATTTGCGGCTGGCGGATCGCGACCCTTATGCGCTGCGTTATTCAGCACTGCTGGCGCTGGTGATCGCGGCGATGTTCGGGTCGTTCTGGCGCATCGGCTCGGTGGCCGAGATGACGCCGGGCGCTGCTGTGGCAGGGCAAGGGCCCAGCTGGGAAGGCTGGGTTGAGCCGCCGCGTTACACCGGGCTACCGACGCTGTATCTGGCTGATCAATCCGATCCGACGTTGTCCGTTCCGCAGGGCAGTCGTATCACTCTTCGCTTCTACGGGGAAATCGGCGCGCACAGTTTGACGGAAACCACCACGCCTTTGGGCACTGAGGCGGCCACCGAGCCGGACCAGGATTTTGTCGTCGAACGCTCGGGCCAGTTCAAAATCGACGGCCCATCGGGCCGCGATTGGGCGCTGAACGTTATTGCGGATACCCGCCCACAGGTGGCCGTGGCCGGTTCCGCCGAGTCCGAGGCCGGCGGTCAGATGAAACTGCCATTTGCTGCCAGCGATGATTATGGCGTGGTATCCGGCTCGGCGGTGATCGAACTGGATCTGGCCTCGGTCGACCGCCGATATGGTTTGACCTCTGCGCCTGAGCCGCGCGAGGTCATCAAGGTTGAACTGCCCATGCCGATCACCGGTGATCGGGCGGATTTCACCGAAGATCTAATCGAGGATTTTTCACAGCATCCATGGGCGCATTTGCCGGTAAAAGTAACCCTGATGGCCCGAGACGCGGCGGATCAAGAGGGGCAATCCGAGCCTTATGCGACTGCGCTGCCCGCGCGCCGGTTCTTTGACCCGCTGGCCGCCGCCGTGATCGAACAGCGCCGCGATCTGCTGTGGACGCGCGAAAACGCGACCCGGGTTTCGCAAATGCTGCGGGCGGTATCGCACTTGCCCGAAGAGCTTTTCCGGTCCGACACCGCCTATCTGCGCCTGCGCGTGATCCTGCGCCGTTTGGAGATGTTCAACGAGTACGGCCTGAAACCGGAACAGCAGGCAGAAATCGCCGAGGCGCTTTGGGAGCTAGGCGTTCTGATAGAAGACGGTACCCTTGCCGACGCGCTGGAACGCATGCGCCGGGCGCAGGAGCGCCTGACAGAGGCGATGAAAAACGGTGCCACGGATGAAGAGATCGCCGAGTTGATGCAGGAACTGCGCGAGGCAACGCAGGACTACATGCGCCAATTGCAACGTCTGGCGCAGGAAAACGGCGAGTTCGACGAGAACCAGCAAGGTCAGGACGGCGAGTCCATGCAAATGACGCAGGACGACCTGCAACGCATGATGGACCGAATTCAGGAGCTGATGGAACAGGGCCGCATGGCCGAGGCGCAGCAAGCGCTGGAAGAGTTCCAGCAGATGATGGAGAATATGCGCGTTACCCAGGGCCAGGGTCAGGGACAACAGTCCGAAGGCCAGCAGGCGATGGAAGGATTGGCCGAAACTCTGCGCGAACAGCAAGGTCTGAGCGATCAAGCCTTCCGTGATCTGCAGGAACAGTTCAACCCCGGCGCGCAAGCCGGCGAAAGCCAGGGCAACGAAGGCCGCTCGGGTGGGCAGGGCCGGGGCCAGAGCCACGAAGGACAAGGCGGTCAGGGTCAGGGGACTGACGAACAGGGCAGCGGCAGCCAGCAAGGCCAGGGGTCACTTGCAGATCGCCAACAGGCCTTACGCGATGAGCTGAACCG
The DNA here is from genome assembly GCF_059611125.1 of Ruegeria sp. CDSB029. NCBI lineage: Bacteria > Pseudomonadati > Pseudomonadota > Alphaproteobacteria > Rhodobacterales > Roseobacteraceae > Ruegeria > Ruegeria sp. CDSB029. Next base: position 123,609 of record NZ_JBXWOX010000007.1, on the reverse strand, counting down.
CCAGCAGCAAGGATTGCCCGGTACCGGAACCCCTGAAGGTGACGCCGCGCGCGATGCGCTGGACCGAGCCGGGCGCGCGATGGAGGGCGCCGAAGAAGCCCTGCGCGGCGATGATCTGGCCGAAGCAATCGACCAACAATCCGAAGCGATGGAGGCTCTGCGCGAGGGGATGCGATCTCTGGGCGAAGCACTGGCCCAAAACCAGCAGAACCAGCCGGGCCAAGGGTCGCAGGAAGGAGATATGCAAGCCGACAACCGTGACCCATTGGGACGCAGCCCGGGGGCCAATGGCACAATCTCGACCGATGAAAACCTGTTGCAGGGTGAAGATGTCTATCGTCGCGCCCGCGAATTGCTGGACGAAATCCGCCGCCGGACTGGGGAATCGGATCGCCCCCAGATCGAACTGGAATACCTCAAACGCCTGTTAGAAAGGTTCTGATCTTAGTCAGTTCTGAGAGGTGCCAGACCCGGTCTGCGCCTCAAGCCACAAACGCGCCTGATCCACCAGAGAGACATAGCTGTTGAGAACCGGATCAGCCTGCGGCACCGCTTCGGAAATCTTCTGGGAATTGCTGTAGATCAGCAGCAGGGTCACCCCGACAACCAGAATCAGAAGGAACCCGCGCCGGAACCCGCCAGACTTGCGGGGCGGGGGCATGTCCTCGTCCAGCTTTGGCAAGGGATCGTCGCTGCGCAGGCTGGAATTGATTGCCTCGACATCCGGCAGCGCGTCTTTCTGACCGAAATCCTTTGCGGTTTCTGTCGCGATCAGGTCCTTGGCGGCTTTTTCCACTTCGGGCGGCGCGTCGAGAGCCAAATCGGTCTGCGTCTCAAGGCTGCTGCCTTCGTGGGCGCGCAGGTCTGCTTCGCGGGCCGCTTCTTCCTTGAGGATGTTGGCAACCGCCGGGTCGACATTGCCGGTCGAGGAAGCTGCGGCAGGTTCGGGCTCTTCGATAGGTTTCGCGACAATCTCTGGCGTTTCCGCCTTTGCCGCGGGTTCGTCCGCGGGCGGTTCCGGCCTTACCGGTTCAGATGCAGTTTCGGGGTATTTGGCCTGAAACCAAGTCTTTTCACAGTTGGAACACTGCACATCGCGGCCTTCCTCGGGAATGACCTCGTCTGGCACTTCGTACTGAGCACCACAATTCGGACAAGTAAGACGCATGCTGCCTCCCGGTCGGGGGCCCGACCTGATAATAGTTTTTTCAGGGATGTTATTCCGTTAAGACCTGACCGCAAAGGGTGTTTTCGGTTTCACACGGCAAGTGTCACCAATTCGACCCGGTGCAGGCATTGAAACCACAACCGCGCTCGGGCAAGAAGGGCGGCAACAATAATTGGGGGCCCTTGTGATCGAGCTGGAAAACGTCAGCTACACCTATGGTGATGGTGAGTTGCTGAGCGACGTGTCGCTTCAGTTGCAGCCGGGGTCGTTCCATTTTCTGACCGGTCCGTCGGGTGCGGGCAAGACGACCTTGCTCAAGCTGTGTTATGGAGCGTTGCTGGCCACATCAGGACGGCTGAGCGCATTTGAGCAGGATATTGCACGCCTGGACCGAGATCAGATGGCGCTGCTGCGTCGCCGGATCGGGGTCGTGCATCAGGATTGCCGATTTCTGGACCATATGACCTTGGCTGAGAACGTCGCGTTACCATTGATGGTGTCCGGCAAAGGCGAGAATGCGCAGAAAGAGGACCTGCTGGAATTGCTGAACTGGGTCGGGCTGGGCACACGGCTCGATGCGCTTCCACCGGAACTTTCCGGGGGTGAGCGTCAGCGCGCGGCATTGGCGCGGGCTGTCATCCTGTCACCGGACGTTGTGCTGGCAGATGAGCCGACCGGCAATGTGGATTGGGAAATGTCCCAGCGATTGCTGCGCCTGCTGGTCGAGTTGAACAAAATGGGCAAGACCGTGCTGATCGCAACCCATGACCTGAGCCTGATCCGCGCGGCCAAAAGCCAGGTTCAGGCCCGCGTCCTTCGGATATCGCAGCGCCAGATTCAATTGGCGGGGGCGGATCTATGAACAAGGGCACCATCCGCAGCATGCTGGTGCGCGACAAACGCGCAGATCGGGTTGTTCCACCATCCGGCTACACGGCGCAGCTGACACTGTTCGTTTCCGGTGCGATGGCCTTTCTGGCCGTTTTCGCGCTTGCCTTGTCGCTGGCATCAGGCCGGCTGGCCGACCGTTGGGCATCGGAACTGGCGGGGGCTGCCACATTGCGTATTAACGCGCCCGCCGAACAACTTTCCGCCCAGACCGAGGCCGCGCTGACCGTGCTGGCCCAAACCCCTGGCGTTGCGTCGGCACGCGCCCTGGCCGCAGAGGAACAGGTCGCGCTTTTGTCCCCGTGGTTCGGTCCTGATTTGCCGCTGGATACTCTGCCTGTTCCGCAACTAATAGAAATCATCGAGGGCGAACCGGGTCTAGATACCGCTGGCTTGCGCTTGCGACTTGGTGCCGAAGTGCCCGGCGCCGTGCTGGACGACCATTCACGCTGGCGCGAGCCGCTGGTCGAGGCGGCAAACTCGCTGCGGCGATTGGGCTGGGTGTCTATCCTGCTGATCGGAGGCGCAACCGCGGCGATGATCACGCTGGCGGCCAATGCCTCATTGGCGGCCAATGCGCAGATCATCGAAGTCCTGCGTCTGGTCGGTGCCCGTGATCGTTTTATCGCCAGCGCATTTGTACGGCGGTTCACATATCGCGCTTTCTTCGGTGCGCTGGTCGGGGTGCTGTTCGGCATGACCGGTGTTCTTCTGTTGCCCGAAGCCTCGGTAGAGGGCGGGTTTCTGACTGGATTGGGTTTTCAGGGGGTTGGCTGGCTGTTGCCTGCGCTGATACCTCTGCTGGGGGCTGCGGTGGCGTTCTTGGCCACCTGGACAGCGGCCGTGCGCAAATTGAAGGAGCTTTCGTGATGGCTACAGCGATCCAATGGGTGCGCTCTTTGATCTTCATGATCGTGATTTATGCGTGGATGCTGATCCTTGGTATCGTCTTCGCCCCTTACGCGTTGTTTGCAAAACGTGGGGCATTGCAGGCCTGTAAAACCTACGCGCGATCGACGATCTGGTTGGCAAGCTGGATGGTTGGCATCCGTTGTGAGGTTCGCGGAAACATTCCAGTGGACGAGGTCGTAATTGGAGCCAAACACCAGTCCTTTCTCGACATCATCATGATTTTCAGCGCCATTCCGCACGGCAAGTTCATTATGAAAAGGGAACTGCTGTATACCCCGGTTATCGGTCTCTATGCCCGTCGCCTTGGGTGCATACCGGTTGATCGCGGCAGAAAGGGTGCTGCCGTCGCCAAGATGGTCAAAGACGTGGCTAAAGAGTTCTCTGAACCCGGGCAGCTTGTGATTTACCCGCAGGGCACACGCGTCGCACCGGGGGCGAAGAAACCTTACAAAGTTGGGACGGCAGTTCTGTATGAAGGACTGGGCTTTCCTTGTGTGCCGGTTGCGACGAATGCTGGTGTTTTCTGGCCGCGTACCGGGGTTATGCGCAAACCTGGTCTTGCAATCGTCGACTTTCTTGACCCGATCGAACCGGGTGTGGGGCGGGATCAATTTCTTGGACGTCTGGAAGACGTGATCGAAACACGATCCAATGCATTGATGCGAGAAGTGGGGTTTGAACCGGATGGAGTTCATTAAGGACATCGAATCGCTCGAGGCGCTCTACGGGACGCCGGGCGCGCCTGCAATGCGCAAAGTGGCCAGACAACTCACACCGCTTTATCGCAAGTGGATCATGGCGTCGCGCCTGTGCATCCTCAGCACCGTTGGGCCCGAGGGTGTCGATGGCAGCCCGCGAGGTGACGACGGCCCGGTTGTACTGGAACTTGATCCGCACACACTGGCGATGCCTGACTGGCGCGGAAATAACCGGCTGGACAGTCTGCGCAATATCGTGCGCGACCCGCGAGTGTCGTTGATGTTCATGGTGCCGGGGTCCAACAGTGTCGTGCGATTGAATGGCACGGCGCATGTGACAGCTGATGAAAATTTGCGCGCGCGGTTCGAAAAGCAGGGCAAAAGACCAGCAACAGTGATCGTTTTCGAAATCACTGAGATTTACACCCAATGCGCCCGCGCCTTGATGCGGGCCCGTACTTGGGTCAGCGGCGACGAGACTGCGCATGTGCCGACCGTCGGTGAAATCCTCGCCGAGGCGTCAGACGGCGACGAAGGCGGCACGCAATATGATCGCGAATGGGGTGCGCGCGCCGCAAAGACGATGTGGTGAACTGACCACAAATCGTCACGGAATTGTCACTAGTGTGGACAAATGCTCGGCCAAAATTAAGGATGTAAAAAACGATCCGAGGCCACAATGCAGCAGTTACAATCCCTTCTGAACTCGTTTTTTGAACACGTTCGGAATGTACTTATGTATCCGTTCGATCCCGTTAATCGAATCTACTACGTTTATTTGTGCAGTTCGGTTTTGATCGCGTTCTGGATTTACGTCAGAAATCGAAAAAACACATCTGAGGTTTTGGGCGAAAAGAGCTTTGTTGGTTTTCTGTTCCCTAAAAAGGTCTGGAGGCACCCTTCAGCTTGGCTTGATGTCCGATACTTCTTTTTTCATATGTTTATTGGTCACTTCTTGATGATTGGCCTGTCCGCTGCTGCTGCGGCTCTGTCCTACTATTGGGCGAGCGGCGGGTTCAGTATCAATGAAGCTGCTCCGGCACAATCCTTAGAGGGTTGGACAGGCGCCGGTATCACCGTTGCGTATATGGCTGTACTGTTCCTTGTCGCAGATTTTCTTGGCTTTTTTGCGCACTATCTACAGCATAAAATCCCGCTTTTGTGGCAATTTCACAAAGTCCATCACAGCGCTGAAGTGATGCACCCGATTTCCAACTTCCGCGAGCATCCGATTGATAATTTTTTTTACAATATTTTGATTGGTTTGGGCGGGGGGGCTATCACCGGCTTCACTTTCCGGATCTTGGGGTATCACCCCAACCTTCCTGTTATTTTGGGCGTTCCGGTTTTTATGTTCCTGTTTAACTTCGCGGGCTATAATTTGCGCCATTCCCATATATGGCTGCGTTGGCCCGGTGTTTGGTCAAAAGTATTTCCGTCACCCGCGCATCATCACGTGCATCACAGCTGTCACCCGGATCACCTGGACAAGAACTTTGCTTTCATGTTCCCATTCTGGGATGTGGTTTTCGGCACTTACGTGATGCCTGAAGACAACAGGGACGTGAAATTTGGTGTAACGGAAAAGGACAACGGCCTGAGGTTGGACTCTTGCCTGAAACTGTACGTGTTGCCGTTCCAGGATGCGTGGCGTCTGTTCCGGCCCAAAAAGCCGTCGGCTCAATCTAACTCTGTCACCAACGAGCCAGCGGAATAATGTTAATCGGTCGACCACCCGGTTGCGCCCGGGTTGTCCCATATTGAATTCACTATTGGATCGACCTGCCGCCGTAGGCGAGCGCAACTTTATGAGCGGCCTTGAATAGGTCGGGTAAGCACGGGATCAGGCTGCCGCGGCACCGATCCGGGCTACCTTTGATATCCAACGATCCACGCTGCCGGGTTTGGGATAGCTGGCGCCCGAAAAGTAAGTGAACCGGGTCGGTTTGAAGCCGACAAATCCCAGAATCTGATCGCGGATCTGGCGGATCAGGGCTTGCCTGTAGATCAAACGCATGAACCAGCCCGGCGTGTCCGAGGTCAGGATGACCCGCGCTGTGCGCCCTGTCAGCATAGGTGCTGGAAAGCCGATCCTTGTAGTATTCCGCGTGTCGAAGGTGCGTCCGGGGATGAATGCCCGGTCAATCAAACCTTTCAGCTTGGCCGGCAAGCCGCCCCACCACATCGGTGCCGTCAGGACAAGGTGTTCGCTCCATTCAAGATCCTGCAGCACTTGTTCCAATGCGGGTTCCAACGGTTTGAAGTCCTCATAGTTTCCCTGACCGAAGTCATGGTCAAATTGCAGGTCGCTTAGGTGAATCATGCGAACGTCGTGCCCCTGTCGTTTGGCCGCGTCAGCATAGGTTTCAGCAAATGTTCGGGACAGGCTGGTTTCGCCTGGGTGTCCGTCGAGGATCAGGATTTTCTTAGGTTGCATCGCGAATCTCCAAAAATGACCATGGTCAGTTTATAAGTGGAAAAAATGACCACGGTCAATTACAAAATTTGACCACGGTCAAAAAACATGCGAACAGGGCATATGCAAAAGACAGTTCAAAAGAGAACCCTTAAAACGCGCGCCCGATTAATTGAGGCGGCAGAGGACGTTATCGAAAGAAACGGCTATCAGGCTTTGCGAGTGGAAGACGTGGTTCAGGCAGCCGGGGTCGCAAAGGGAACCTTTTTTGCGCATTTCCGGGACAAAGACGCGCTGATGGAAATGCTGATTGGTGAGAGGCTGGTTGCCTGTTTCGATCAGGTCGAACAGGGCCCCGCCCCACGCACAGCCCCCGAAATCGCCGATGCCCTGCAACCGATCCACGCCTTCATGACGTCAGAGCGTTATGTGTTCGATCTGATCATCCGGTACTCAGGCGCTACCGCAATAACCGAGATCGGGCCCATAGCGCGTTGCTTCGAACGCTATGTCCGACTGGTCGCTGGTTGGTTGGAAACCGCGAAGGTGCGCAAGGACATTTCCCCCGACTTGTTGGCCGAGGGGGTTCAGGCTTTTGCTATTCAGTCAATGTCGCTGAAGTTCTGCGCTCTGCATGAAGCAGAGAGTTTTTCAGACAGGTTGGAAATCTATCTGGACGCGTGGTTAACCCCGGCAACCTGACGGCGGCCGGGGTTTAATATTAACTGTGAATCGGTCCGTCGCCACAGGCCAACGCAGCCTCACGCACGGCTTCCGAATAAGTTGGGTGGGCGTGGCAGGTCAGGGCCAGATCTTCGGCCGAGGCGCCGAACTCCATCGCCACACAGACTTCATGAATCAGATCGCCCGCACCGGGGCCGATGATGTGGCAGCCCAGAATGCGATCAGTTTCCTTGTCGGCCAGGATTTTGACAAACCCATCGGTCATTAAGTTCGCTTTGGCGCGGCCGTTGCCCATGAACATAAACTTGCCGACCTTATAGGCGCGCCCCTGTTCTTTCAGCGTCTCTTCGGTTTCGCCAACATTGGCGACCTCGGGCCATGTGTAGATCACACCCGGGATGACGCCGTAGTTCACGTGCCCATGCTTGCCCGCAACCTGCTCGGCTGCGGCCATACCTTCATCTTCGGCCTTGTGCGCCAGCATGGGGCCTTCGGTCACGTCACCGATAGCGTAGATGCCCGGCACGTTTGTCTGCCAATCGGCCCCCACCTTGATCTGACCACGCGGTGTCATTTCAACACTCAACGCTTCCAGACCCAAACCATCCGAGTACGGTTTGCGCCCGGTGGCGACCAGAATTGTATCAGCTTCGATCACATGTTCGCTGTCATCCTTGCGCAGCTTGTAAGTCACTTTGGCCTTGGTCTTGGTGGCTTCGGTCTTTTGAACCGCCGCACCCATGACAAATTTAAGGCCTTGTTTCTTGAGGATGCGCTGGAAGGTCTTCTGAACTTCGGGGTCCATGCCGGGGGTGATCGCGTCGAGGAATTCGACCACAGTCACCTCAGCGCCCAGACGCTGATAGACCGAGCCCAATTCCAGTCCGATCACGCCCGCGCCGATCACCACCAACTTCTTTGGAACCTTGTTCAGGGACAAAGCTCCGGTCGAAGTCACCACAACCTTTTCGTCCACCTCGACACCGGGCAGAGAGGACGGTTCGGACCCGGATGCGATGATGATGTTCTTTGCGGTGTGAATCTCATCACCCACTTTGACCTGACCCGCGGCAGGGATCGAGCCCCAGCCTTTCAACCAGTCGATCTTGTTTTTCTTGAACAGGAACTCGATACCCTTGGTATTGCCGTCGATCGTTTCCTGCTTGTAGCCCTGCATCTGTTTCCAATCGACCGAGGGGCTTTTGCCCTTCAGGCCCATCTTGGCAAAGTTATGCTCGGCCTCGTGCAGTTGATGGCTGGCATGCAGCAGCGCCTTGGACGGGATACAGCCCACGTTCAGGCACGTGCCGCCCAGAGTTTCACGCCCTTCGACGCAGGCAGTCTTCAGGCCCAGCTGAGCGCAACGGATGGCGCAAACATAGCCGCCGGGGCCTGATCCGATTACGATAACGTCATAATTTGCCATGTGTCAGGTCCTTATCGATTACGGGGATGGCGACATTTGTATGCGCGCCAGGGCGTTTCCCCATTACTTTATCCACGCCAGCGACTGAATCAAAAGACAGCCGCCAGCAACATTACGGTGTTGGCCAACAAGCCAACAATCCAAATCACAGTTCGCCAAGGCGTCCAACCCAATGCGTAGGCGGGGACGTAGAGGATGCGGGCGATCAAATAGATCCAGCTACAGGCCGCAGTGAGCCCGTTCGACTGGCCCGAAACCGTCACGACAAGCGCCGCAATTGCGAACAGAACCAACCCTTCGGTGTGGTTGCTGAGGGCACGGTGCAGACGCCCCGAAACCCCCGGTTTGTCAAAAGGAATATCTCGCGGGCCAACCGCAAGGCCAAGGTCAATCTTACCGTGCCCGGCAGCCAGATAGACCACGAATTGCGCGACCCAAAGTAATGCGGCAAGGGTCAGGACGGTTAGTTCCGTGGTCATCCAGTGGTTCCCTTTGAGCTGTCGAAAGTCATCGCGTTACCCGTTTGTGCCGCGCCCCCAATGGGAGGCGCAGCCTAATGCTTTCAGACAGGGTCCAGAACCTTGGTCTGGATATGTGCCACGCCACCACGTTCGTGGTGCATGGCCAGCTCTTCGGATTCGATGAAGCTCTGGGCTCGGTCGAGATCGGTGATCTCGAACAACGCGACCGCGTGGTCCTTGCGATCAGGGTCTTTCCAGATATGGAGGTCGCGGATGCCCGCGGCCTCTCTCATCGGTTTGTCTTCTTCAAACACCTTCAGCCAGACATCAAAGTCGGCCACGTCGGCTTGCCAGAGTACATGTGTCGCCATGATTACAGATCCATCAGCAGACGGCGCGGGTCTTCCAGCGCCTCTTTCACACGTACAAGGAACGTCACCGCGCCCTTGCCGTCAACAATCCGGTGGTCATAGGACAGTGCCAGATACATCATCGGGCGGATCTTGATCTCACCATTGATGACCATCGGACGGTCCTGGATCTTGTGCATGCCAAGGATACCCGATTGTGGTGGGTTCAGGATCGGCGACGACATCAGCGAGCCATAGACACCACCATTCGAGATAGTGAAGGTGCCGCCCTGCATCTCTGCCATGGACAATTTGCCATCACGGGCGCGCTTGCCCTTTTCGGCGATGGCCTTTTCGATATCGGCAAAGGACATGCTGTCGGCGTCTCGGATGACCGGAACAACCAGACCCTGAGGCGTACCGGCGGCGACGCCCATGTGAACGAAGTTCTTGTAGACGATGTCTGTGCCGTCAATCTCGGCGTTGACTTCGGGAACCTCTTTCAGCGCGTGGCAGCACGCCTTGGTGAAGAAGGACATAAAGCCCAGCTTCACACCGTGTTTCTTCTGGAACAGGTCTTTGTATTCGTTGCGCAGGGCCATCACCTCGGTCATGTCCACCTCATTGAAGGTGGTCAGGATTGCAGCCGTGTTCTGCGCATCCTTCAAACGCTTGGCGATGGTCTGGCGCAGGCGGGTCATCCGCACGCGCTCTTCACGGGCCGCATCCTGCGCCGCAACCGGTGCCCGTGGCGCTTGTGCCGGGGCCGGAGCTGCCGCAGCGGGCGCCGGGGCAGCTGCTGTTGCCGCTGCTCGGGCCACATCTTCTTTCATGATCCTGCCATCCCGACCGGTGCCGGTGACCTGATCCGCAGACAAACCTGCCTCTGCCATAGCCTTTTCGGCGGACGGGGCGTTGGCAATGTCCTTGCCGGTGCTTGCTGCTGCAGCCGGGGTTGCTGCCGCAGGAGCCGGAGCAGCAGCTGACCCAGCCGCTGCGCCTGCAATCACCGCCAGTTTGGCCGAAGCTTCGACTGTCGCGCCTTCGGGGGCGACGATTTCTGCCAGAACGCCTGCAGCCGGGGCGGGAACCTCGACCGAGACCTTGTCTGTTTCCAGCTCGCACAGCATCTCATCCTGCGCGACGCTGTCACCGACCTGCTTGAACCATGTCGAAACAGTCGCTTCGGTCACGGATTCACCCAAGGTTGGCACCATCACGTCGACACTGCCGCCCGACGCCACCGGAGCTGCCGCCGCAGTCGGGGCCGGAGCTGCTGCCGGGGCAGGGGCTGCGCCTTCGCCTGCGGCAATAGTGGCCAGCAGCGCGTCAACGCCAACGGTTTCACCTTCGGCGGCGACGATTTCGCCCATCACGCCAGCAGCGGGAGAAGGAACTTCGACTGTGACCTTGTCGGTCTCCAACTCGCACAACATTTCATCAACGGCTACGGCGTCGCCGGGTTTTTTGAACCATGTCGCAACCGTGGCTTCGGTCACCGACTCGCCAAGCGTGGGAACTCGAACTTCAATGGACATCGATTATTTTCCTTCAATGCTCAGCGCTTCGTCGACCAGCGCTTCTTGTTGGGCTTTGTGTTGGCTGGCCAGACCCGTCGCGGGAGAGGCCGATGTGGCGCGGCCGACATAACGCGGCCTGGTGTGCTTGGCACCGATGCGGGTCAGAACCCACTCGATATTCGGCTCGATAAAGGTCCAGGCGCCCTGGTTCTTGGGCTCTTCCTGACACCAGATCATCTCGGCACCCTTAAAGCGCTCAAGCTCGTTGATCAGCGAATGCGCCGGGAAGGGATAGAACTGCTCGATCCGCATCAGATAGACATCGTCGATACCGCGCGCATCGCGTTCTTCCAGCAGGTCGTAGTAGACCTTTCCGGAACACATCACCACGCGTTTAACCTTGTCGTCCTTGACCAGTTGGGTGTCCGAATTTCCTTGTTGTGCGTCGTCCCACAACACGCGGTGGAAGCTAGAGCCTGTGGTGAACTCTTCTGCCTTGCTGACCGCCATCTTGTGGCGCAGCAGCGATTTCGGCGTCACCAGGATCAGCGGCTTGCGGAAGGTGCGGTGCAACTGACGGCGCAGGATGTGGAAATAGTTCGCCGGTGTCGTACAATTGGCCACGATCCAGTTGTCCTGACCACACATCTGCAGGAACCGTTCCAGACGTGCGGACGAGTGTTCCGGTCCTTGCCCTTCGAAACCGTGCGGCAACAGGCAAACCAAACCGGACATCCGTAGCCACTTGCTTTCGCCCGAACTGATGAACTGGTCGAACATGATCTGCGCGCCGTTGGCAAAATCGCCAAACTGTGCCTCCCACAGGGTCAGTGCATTTGGCTCGGCCAACGAAAACCCGTATTCAAAACCCAGAACCGCATATTCGCTGAGCATCGAGTCAATCACTTCGTATTTAGACTGGCCTTCGCGAATGTTGTTCAGCGGATAGTACCGCTCTTCAGTTTCCTGATGCACAAAACCCGAATGACGCTGGCTGAACGTCCCGCGTGTCGCATCCTGCCCTGACAGGCGGACAGGATAGCCTTCGGTCAGCAGCGAACCGAAGGCCAGTGCCTCTCCAGTGGCCCAATCAAATCCTTTGCCGCTTTCGAACATCTGTTTCTTGTGATCCAGAAGACGCGCGACGGTCCGGTGCACTGCGATATCTTCGGGTGCGTGGCTCAGCGCGTTGCCAATTTGGGCCAGTGTTTCTGGTTTAATTGCAGTGTCGCCGCGGACATATTCTTCTTTGTTTTTGTCCAGATGCGACCAACGCCCGTCCAGCCAGTCAGCCTTGTTGGGTTTATAGTCCTTGCCCGCCTCGAACTCATCATTCAGATGGGCCTGGAAGGCGGCCTTCAAATCCTCGATCTCACCCTCGGGAATCAGGCCATCTTTGACCAAACGTTCGGTGTACAGCGACAGCGTGGTCTTATGTGTCTTGATCTTCTTGTACATGATCGGGTTGGTGAACATGGGCTCATCGCCCTCGTTATGCCCGAACCGGCGATAGCAGAAGATATCGATGACAACGTCCTTGTGGAACTTCTGACGGAACTCGGTCGCCACTTTGGCAGCGTGGGTCACAGCCTCGGGATCGTCACCGTTTACATGGAAGATCGGTGCCTCAACCATAAGGGCAATATCTGTGGGGTAGGGGCTGGAACGGCTGAAATGTGGTGCGGTGGTAAAACCGATCTGGTTGTTCACCACGATATGCATTGTGCCGCCGGTCTTGTGGCCCTTGAGGCCGGACAGGCCGAACCCTTCGGCCACAACACCCTGACCAGCAAAAGCTGCATCACCGTGCAACAGGATGCCCATGACCCTGGTGCGATCTTCGTCGCCCAACTGATCCTGCTTGGCGCGGACCTTGCCCAGTACGACCGGGTTCACCGCCTCAAGGTGAGACGGGTTTGCTGTCAGCGACAGGTGGACGGAATTGCCATCAAACTCGCGGTCGCTTGAGGCCCCGAGGTGGTATTTCACATCGCCAGAACCATCTACATCTTCGGGTTTGAAGCTGCCGCCTTGAAACTCGTTGAAGATAGCGCGATAGGGTTTGCGCATCACGTTGGCCAGGATGTTCAACCGGCCGCGATGGGGCATACCGATGACGATATCACTGACACCCAGCGCACCGCCGCGCTTGATGATCTGCTCCATCGCGGGGATCAACGCCTCGCCTCCGTCCAGACCAAACCGCTTGGTGCCCATGTATTTCACGTGCAGGAACTTTTCGAAGCCTTCGGCCTCGACCATCTTGTTCAGGATCGCCTTGCGGCCTTCCTTGGTGAACTGGATTTCCTTGCCATACCCTTCGATCCGCTCTTTCAGCCATGCGGCTTCTTCCGGATTTGAGATATGCATGTACTGTAGCGCGAACGTACCGCAATAGGTCCGCTTAACGATCTCGACAATCTGGCGCATGCTGGCCATCTGCAAACCCAGCACGTTGTCGATAAAGATCGGGCGGTCCATGTCGGCTTCGGTAAAGCCATACGTCTTCGGGTCCAGCTCGGGGTGAGTGCTGGCGGCACGCATGCCCAACGGGTCCAGTTCAGCGGCTAGATGGCCCCGGATGCGATAGGCCCGGATCAGCATCAGGGCGCGAAGACTGTCCAGAACCGCACGTTTGATCTGATCTTCGCTTACCTGAACGCCCTTGGCCTCGGCCTTGTCCTTGATCTTGTCGCCCGCTGCCTTAGCATCGATTTCGGCCCATTCTCCCGTCAATGCACCAGTCAGATCATCCGTCGGCATCGGAGGCCAGTCGGTCCGTGCCCAGGACGGCCCTTCGGCCTCGCGCTGGACGTCCGGTGTGGCGTCGCCCATCTGCCGGAAGAACTCGACCCAGGCAGCATCCACCGCGTTCGGGTCCTTGGTGTACTGGGCATATAGCTGCTCCAGATATTCGGCATTATGCCCCTGCATAAAGCTTGAGGCATGAAAGGCAGAGTTGGGCGTATGTTCGGTCATTGGGCTACCTCATGTGGGTTGGGACCGTATTGATTGGTGCCTGGCTGGCTGGGGCGGGTCAGCCACCACAGAACCAGGAGGGGCGACACAAACAAAACAAGCAGTGTCGGGATAACGACCAGCAACGTGGCGCGGGTGAACAGGATGTCCAGATTGCCGCCATGCTGGAAACTGGAGGCAAGGCCGATGCCGAAGAACAGAACCGCCCCGGCACCGAGGATCAGCAGGATCGGTAGCAAGGCAAAAAGCCCGCTGCGCCCGGTATCATGCATCCGCCGCCACGCGACGGCCAGATGAGGGAAAAATACGATCAGGCCAACGATGCTTTGTACTGGCGCAGAGGACGTGGCGGTGACGGCTTTAACCTCGTCGGTCTGGCTGACCGAGACTTGCGTGAAGAACTGCCAGTCGATGATCCCGGCGATGATGTTCCAGATCACGATGAACAGGAAAAAGAACCAGTATTCGGGCCGTGAGGCACGCCCCGAGAAGGTGAAGAACTTGGAGAAACAGGTGCGGATGGCGTCAGAGAAGGTCATAGCAGTCCCAATCTGATCTCAAGACCGAGAGACATTATTCATCCCCCTTCTTGTTTTCAGCATGTTGCCAAACCGAGGCTACAACCATGAGTTCTCCGGGAAACTCTCGTTGGAGTGCCACGCTGATGCGCGCAGTGTCCCAAAGGTAAACTTCTACGCTTTGCTCAATACCATTTTTGTAGTTGTCCCAAGCTCCAATCCGAGCCACAAGTGAGTTCCCAAAGCCAGATGACTTAAGATTTCGTTGCACATGTGCGAAGAGCCCCGGCGAAGTTTGTTGCGTATAGAAAAAGGTGCAAGATGTTCTTTCAAACTTTCTATGGTTTTCAGTTTGCACACTAACTAAATCTTGCGTGGAACGGTTCCTCAAAACAGCGCCACCCGAAAAGTCTGAAGCGGAAGCGTTGCGAGCCATCTGTTGCTCGACGCGCTTAGTCGCAATCTTGGCGGTTTCTTCGAAGGATTGCTGCCTATGGGGGTTATTAGGTCTCTGGGCTTTAAACAGGAAATGCTCGGTCGAAAGCACTTCTTTTTCTTCTGCCGAGAGTTCGACTGGCATTAATCGTTGCCAGCCGAGACGTTGCAATTTGGCGTAAGCCGACTCTTCATCCAATTGCATGCACGCGAATGCGGCACGCTCAATGGCGGTTTGTGCAACTGCTGGACTCGTGAAGTTCACGACAGCACCTATGCAAATGGTCAAACCCCAATGGATGCTGAGCCGGTCGAGGGTCATGCCTTACCCAATCGCTTCCAGCACGGCCTCACCCAGCGTTGCCGGGCTTTCCGCCACAACGATACCGGCTGAGCGCATGGCTTCGATCTTGTCCTCGGCACCGCCTTTGCCACCGGCGACAATCGCGCCCGCGTGGCCCATGCGGCGGCCCGGAGGGGCTGTGCGGCCTGCAATGAAACCGGCGGTCGGCTTCTTGCGGCCCTTCTTGGCCTCATCCGCCAGGAACTGCGCGGCTTCTTCTTCGGCCGAGCCACCGATCTCACCGATCATGATGATCGACTCGGTCTCATCATCGGCCAGGAACCATTCCAGCACGTCGATATGCTCGGTGCCTTTGATCGGGTCACCGCCGATGCCCACACAGGTGGACTGGCCCAGGCCTACGTCTGTTGTCTGTTTCACAGCTTCATAAGTAAGCGTACCCGAGCGGGAAACGACACCCACGCTCCCGCGTTTGTGAATGTGGCCGGGCATGATGCCGATCTTGCAGGCATCCGGCGTGATGACACCGGGGCAGTTCGGGCCGATCAGGCGTGACTTGCTGCCTTCCAGCGCGCGCTTCACCTTCATCATGTCCAGAACCGGGATGCCTTCGGTGATGCAGACGATCACCTCCATCTCGGCATCAATCGCTTCCAGGATCGAGTCCGCTGCAAAGGGCGGCGGTACATAGATCACGCTGGCATTGGCCTCGGTCACGTGTTTGGCTTCGTGGACCGAGTTGAACACGGGCAGGTCAAGATGGGTCATCCCGCCTTTGCCGGGGGTCACGCCGCCAACCATCTTGGTGCCATAAGCGATGGCCTGTTCGCTGTGGAATGTGCCCTGCGAGCCGGTAAAGCCCTGACAGATCACTTTGGTATTTTCGTCGATGAGGACTGCCATTTGGCATTCTCCTGTTTTAAGCGGGCCTGAGCCTGCCTGAATTCGTCGGAAAGGTGGGCAAATCCCACCCCACGGAATTGGGATTAGCCTTTGACGGCCTTCACGATCTTCTCGGCACCGTCTTTCAGGTTGTCCGCCGCGATCACGTCCAGGCCAGAGGTGTTGATGATCTCTTTGCCCTTCTCGACATTCGTGCCTTCAAGACGCACAACCAGCGGAACTTTGAGGCCGACTTCTTTCACCGCGGCGACAACGCCCTCGGCAATCACGTCACAGCGCATGATGCCGCCGAAGATGTTGACCAGAATGCCTTTGACCTGCGGGTCCGAGGTGATGATCTTGAACGCTTCGGTCACTTTCTCTTTGGTGGCACCACCACCAACGTCGAGGAAGTTGGCAGGCTCGGCGCCATACAACTTAATAATGTCCATTGTCGCCATCGCCAGACCGGCACCGTTCACCATACAGCCGATCTCACCATCCAGCGCGATGTAGTTCAGGTCGTACTTAGAGGCTTCAAGTTCCTTGGGGTCTTCCTCGGTCGTGTCGCGCAGCTCGGCAATATCCGGATGGCGGTAAACCGCGTTACCGTCAAAGCCGACCTTGGCGTCCAGCACTTTGAGGTCGCCCTTGTCGGACACGATCAGCGGGTTGATTTCCAGCATCTCCATGTCCTTCTCGACGAAGGCGGCGTACAGCTGGCTCATCAGTTTGACGCACTGTTTGACCTGCGCGCCCTCCAGCCCCAGCGAAAAGGCGATGCGGCGGCCATGATAGGGCTGATAGCCTGTTGCCGGATCGACCGAGAAGGACAGGATTTTCTCGGGCGTTGCAGCAGCAACCTCTTCAATGTCCATGCCACCTTCTGTGGAGCAGACGAACGAGATGCGGCTGGTCTGGCGATCCACCAGCAGGGCAAGGTACAGTTCACGTTCGATGCCGGAACCGGCTTCGATGTAGATGCGGTTGACTTGCTTGCCCGCGGGGCCGGTTTGATGCGTGACCAACGTACGGCCCAGCATCTTCTTGGCTTCCTCGGATGCTTCTTCCACCGACTTGGTCAGACGAACACCGCCTTTTTCACCGGCGTCAGCCTCTTTGAAGGAGCCCTTGCCACGGCCACCCGCGTGGATCTGTGCTTTGACAACCCAGAGCGGGCCATCCAGCTCACCGGCTGCGGTTTTGGCTTCCTCAGCGCGCAGAACCGCGCGACCTTCGGAGACCGGAGCGCCATAGCTGCGAAGAAGCGCTTTGGCCTGATATTCGTGAATGTTCATCGAAACTGTCCTGTCTGACTGCGTTACACCGTTATAGGGGTGTCTAGGGGGCAAGTTTAAAGGGTTTTTTGACAGGGAAGCAGTTTTTCACAAAGATTTTCATTATTTGTGATCACGGTTTTTTTGGGTGTGATCACAAAATGCAATGAAGGTCACCCCTTTGATTCGTCGTCGATGACGGCCTTTAGAATAAAGAGAGATTTCAGCTAGCGCTAAACCTAGCCAGTCCGCCGAGACGGCGGATTCAAACGTTTTCATGGCAGCTGCGCCGGGGACATGTGGATTCAATGGCGCCGTAATCGTCCAAAGAAAGACCCGGCTCACCAATGGTGAACCGGGTTCTGAATTACCGCTGCAGAGGGATCAGGCCAGCGAGCTGTCGATGCCCTTGCACGCTTCGATCAGGCCTTTGACGGCGTTGACCGAATTGTCGAACCCGGCTTGTTCGTCTTCGTTCAGCTTGATGTCGACGATCCGTTCGACACCACCGGCACCGATCACGGTGGGTACGCCCACATACAGACCGTCTACGCCCAGCTCACCGCTGCAATATGCAGCGCAGGGCAGAACGCGTTTCTGGTCTTTCAGATAGGCTTCGGCCATTTCGATCGCCGAAGTGGCAGGCGCATAGTAAGCCGAGCCAGTTTTCAGCAGGCCAACGATTTCGGCACCGCCATCACGGGTGCGCTGAACGATGGCGTCCAGCTTGTCCTGTGTGGTCCAGCCCATCTCGACCAGATCGGGTAGGGGGATGCCTGCTACGGTCGAATAACGCACCGACGGCACCATTGTGTCGCCGTGGCCGCCCAGAACAAACGCGGTGACGTCACGCATCGAGACGTTGAACTCTTCCGACAGGAAGTGCGCGAAACGGGCTGAGTCCAGAACGCCAGCCATGCCACAGACCTTGTTGTGCGGCAGACCCGAGAATTCGCGCAGAGCCCAGACCATCGCATCCAGCGGGTTGGTGATGCAGATCACGAACGCGTCGGGTGCGTGGGCTGCGATGCCTTCGCCGACCGACTTCATGACTTTCAGGTTGATGCCCAGCAGGTCATCACGGCTCATGCCGGGTTTGCGGGCCACGCCAGCGGTGACGATGCAGACGTCTGCGCCTGCGATATCGGCATAGTCGCTGGTGCCGGACATGGCTGCGTCGAACCCTTCCGAAGGGCCGGATTCGGCGATGTCGAGCGCTTTGCCCTGCGGCAGCCCGTCTGCGATGTCGAACAGGACAACGTCACCCAGTTCTTTGACAGCTGCGAGGTGCGCAAGCGTGCCGCCGATGTTCCCAGCGCCGATAAGCGCAATCTTGGGTCTGGCCATTTGGAAAATCTCCGGTCGGAATTGAAATCGCGGCTGTGCTAGTCGCTAAATGGCTTTCGCGCAAGTGTTCAGCGGCGCGGCATGCAACCGCATACCGTTTGCACTGCCTGGGCTGATTGCGCTAAACGGCCAAGGATACAGGCCGAAACCGGGGCGCTGCATGTTCGAATTGAACCTGATGTTTTTTGTTGTAGCGATACCGGCTGTGATATTTGCGGGTATTTCGAAGGGTGGCTTTGGCTCAGGCGTGGCCTTTGCGTCCTCATCGATTCTGGCGTTGATATTGGAGCCGGGGCAGGCACTGGCTCTCATGCTGCCGATCTTGATGGTGATCGATGTTGCAACACTTGGGCCCTATTGGAAACGCTGGAGCTGGCCGGATTCGCGCCTGTTGATCCTTGGGGCCGTGCCTGGCGTGGCGTTGGGCGCATGGCTTTATCGCGCCACCGATGATGATCTGCTGCGCCTACTGATCGGGGGGATTTCCATTGGTTTTGTCGTTTGGCACGTCAGTCAATCCAAAGGCTGGGTGCGCGGCTTCACAAACAGACTGCCTGCCCCCGCCGGACTGTTCGCTGGACTGGTTGCTGGCTTCACCAGCTTTGTTAGCCATGCGGGCGGCCCGCCAGCCGCCGTTTACCTGCTGTCGCAACGCCTGTCGAAGACCGAGTTTCAGGCCAGCACTGTATTGGCCTTCTGGGTCATCAACATCACGAAATTTGTGCCTTACGCCTATCTCGGCCTTTTCACGTGGCACACCGCTTGGGCTGATCTGTTGCTGACCCCGTTCGCGATTCTTGGAGCATGGTTGGGGGTGCGGGCGCATTTCATGCTGTCCGAGCGCCTGTTCTTTGGCATCGCCTATGTGCTGCTGACGCTCACGGGCAGTAAACTGATCTGGGACGCTTTGACCTGATCAGACGTTGGGCGGCAGGGCATCGGCGATCATTTCATAAGCCTGACCCGAGGCAACAAGGCAGGTCATTCCATCCGGCAGTGTCACGGTGATCGTCCAGCTGCCGCTTTGGTCCGACGCATAAAGCTCCATCACCGCGCCTTGACGCGCGATGCCGATCCCCTGGCGCGTTTCGCCGTAAGTTTCGGTCAGCCGTTTTATCACCTCGTCACGTGGTGCGCAGTTGCGGGCGTGGGCCTGTTGTGCAGCCAGAACCATGATTCCGAGGCCCATCGTCATCTTCAGCAGTGTCTTGTGCATCTTCGACCCTTTTCGAATTCATTTGCCGGTCAGGGTGCCGTCGTTGGACCGAAATCCGGTTAAAGGAACGCACGTTGCGTCGCAAATGCTGCGATGCGGCGATTTTGCGCTTGAACTTTCCGACAAAAAATGCCCCATTCCGCGCAACTTTATTTCTTCGGGAGAAGCCAATGGACTCGCGCCAGCGCCCCTATCGCTCTGTTCTCTATATCCCCGGTTCGAAAGGCCGGGCGCTGGACAAGGCACGCACTTTGCCTGTGGATGCAATCATTTTTGATCTCGAAGACGCGGTGTCCGCCGACGAAAAGAACAATGCGCGCGAAACGCTTAAGGCTGCACTAGCTGCAGGCGGCTATGGTGATCGGGTCAAGATTGTCCGCATCAATGGCCTGGATACCGAATGGGGTCACGCCGATGCCGAAGCTGTGCGCGAGATGGACGCCGACGTTGTTCTTTTGCCCAAGGTGAATTCTGCAGCGGATGTGGACGCGCTTGCCGCAATCACTGGCGATATCCCGATCTGGGCGATGATGGAGACCCCACGCGGCATGCTGAACGCCGCCGAGATCGCCGCTCATCCGTTGATGGCCGGGTTCGTCATGGGCACTAACGATCTTTCGAAAGAACTGCAAACCCGCTTCCGCCCGGACCGCCTGCCGCTGATGACTTCGCTGGGTCTGTGCCTGCTGGCCGCCAAGGCCGAAGGGCTGATCATCGTCGACGGTGTCTATAACGCATTTAAAGACGCCGAAGGTTTGGCCGCCGAATGTGCGCAGGGCCGTGACATGGGCTTTGACGGCAAGACATTGATCCACCCCGCGCAGGTCGATGTCACCAACGCAGCCTATGCACCGTCCGAGACCGAGATTGATCTGGCCCGCCGCCAGATTGCCGCCTTTGAAGAGGTCGAGGCACAAGGGCAGGGCGTTGCCGTGGTCGATGGCAAGATCGTGGAAAATCTGCACGTTGTAACTGCCCGCGAAATTCTGGCAAAAGCGGAGGCGATTACAGCTTTGCAAGCGGGGTAAGCCAGCATGGGCTTTGTTCTTCTGATTCTCGGCGTGGCACTATGGTGGGCCGCTCATCTGTTCAAACGTGTGATGCCGGCGCGGCGCGCCGCAATGGGCGACGCTGGCAAGGGCGCGGTTGCGCTAGCTCTGGTCGCGTCGATCTTGCTGATGATCTTCGGTTATCGCATGACCGACTTCATCTATGTTTGGGCCCCGCCTGCCTTTATGATTCACATCAACAACCTGCTGGTGTTGATCGCGATCTTCATGTTGAGCCCCGCCGGAACCAAGGGCCGTATTCTGAACAAGCTCCGCCATCCGATGCTTGGCGGGTTCAAGCTGTGGGCTTTTGCGCATTTGCTGGTGAATGGAGATCTGGCCTCGATCATCCTGTTTGGCGGATTGTTGGCCTGGGCTGTGGTTGAGGTGATCGTAATCAACAAGTCTGAACCTGACTGGACGCCCGGTGAACCCGGCACCTATGGCAAGGACGCGATGTTCTTTGTGGCCTCGATCGTGCTGATGGGTGTCATCGGTTACGTTCACGGGCTGGTCGGTCCGTCACCGTTCGCCTCGTAAGGGATCTGACATCATGGCAAAACTCTATCGTTTGTTGACCGAAGAAGACACATCCGCCTTCTGCCACAAAGTAACAGACGCACTAGCAAAAGGGTGGGAGCTGTATGGCGACCCGTCCTATGCTTATGACGAAAACAGCCGCATGATGCGCTGCGCGCAAGCCGTGACCAAAGAGGTTGAGGCCGACTATTCACCTGACATGAAACTGGGACAGCAATAATGGCAAAAACCAATCCGGGCCGCTTTTTCGAGGACTATTCCATCGGTCAGGTGTTGCACCATGCCGTGCCGCGCACGGTGACCAATGGCGAGAGGGCGCTGTACCATGCGCTCTATCCGGCGCGGCATGCGCTGTATTCCTCGGACGAATTCGCCCGGAATTGTGGTCTGCCGCAAAGTCCCATTGATGATCTGGCGGCGTTTCATGTCGTGTTTGGCAAGACTGTCCCGGATATTTCGCTGAATGCCGTGGCCAATCTGGGCTATGCCGAGGGGCGCTGGTTAAAGCCGGTCTATTCCGGCGATACGCTGCGTTCGGAATCCGAGGTGATCGGTCTCAAACAGAACTCGAATGGCAAAACCGGTGTTGTCTGGGTGCGCACGCGTGGTCTGAATCAGCGCGATGAAGTAGTCATCGAATATGTGCGCTGGGTCATGGTGCGGAAATCGGATCTGGATGCGCCCGCACCCGAGACTGTGGTGCCGGAACTGAAAAAGGCGCTGGACGCGAAGGATCTGATCGCGCCCGAGGGCCTTGATTTCTCTCAGTACGATTTCGCTCAGGCTGGTGAGGCGCATCGCTGGGGCGACTATGAGATTGGCGAGACCATTGATCACGTCGATGGCGTCACGGTCGAAGAGGCCGAGCATATGCTGGCCACCCGCCTGTGGCAGAACACTGCCAAGGTGCATTTCGATCTGACCTTCCGCCCCGAAGGGCGGCTGATCTATGGCGGTCACGTGATTTCCATGGCGCGGACCCTGTCGTTCAACGGGTTGGCTAACGCACAGATGATCGTTGGCCTGAACGGTGGCGCGCATGCGAACCCCTGCTTTGCCGGCGATACGATCAAAGCCTGGTCCGAAGTTCTGGATAAGGCGGAAACTGCCATTCCGGGTGTTGGTGCGGTTCGCCTGCGGCTGGTCGCCACAAAGGGCGGCGCGCCGTTTGAGTTGAAAAACGAAGACGGTCGTTATCTGCCCAATGTCCTGCTTGATCTGGATTACTGGGCCTTGATGCCGATCTGATACTCGTGGTGACATTCATTTGATCGCAGCCAGCGCCAATCGTGTTAGGCTGTTGTCATGACCTTGCTTCGCACGATAGTTGCCTGCGCCTGTCTGACGCCACCCGCTTATGCCTGCGATCTGGCATTAGCGCTAGCTGTAGATGTCTCAGGCTCGGTGGATTCGACCGAGTATCGAATTCAGATGGATGGCCTTGCTGCGGGGTTGCGCGATCCAATTGTGTCCGAGGCGCTGGTGCGTGGGAAAGCCCGCGTGATGCTAGTGCAGTGGACAGGGTCCTCTCGTCAGATGGTCACTGTTCCGTGGACACAGATCGACAGTTTCGAGGCAATTGATCAGTTTGCTGTGAAGGTGGCCAACGATCCAAGGGTCTGGCGCAACTTTTCCACCGCAATTGGCGAGGCGCTGGAAACGACCATGTCCTATTTTGATACGGTGTCGGATTGTAAACGCCACCTGATCGATATCTCCGGCGATGGGGTGTCGAACGAGGGGGTTGAACCATCGGACGTGCACAGAATTTTGCGGACACGCGGTGTAACGGTCAACGCGATTGCAATCGAAGAAAGTGAACCGGATTTGACCGCGTATTTCTTTGAGAACGTTATTGTTGGCGAGGGTGCGTTTGTCGTTTCGGCCTCGGGGTTCGCTGATTATCCCGAGCGGATTCGAAAGAAGCTGCTGCGCGAAGTGACCCAACAAACAGCTGATTTGAAATAGCCGCACAACAGAATCGGGTTTGCAGGCGCTAACATCGTGATGGATGGAAAACATTTTGTGATCACGAGCTTATTTTGTGTGATCACATAATGCAAATATCCGCCATTTTGCGGCAATTGTGAACTTTTTTGCACCTGCAGCACGTGACAGAACGGCAAAAAACGGTAAAACCTTCGGAAGCTAACCGTAAAGGAGCCAACATGGCCGATGTAAATCGGGGCAATCGCCCTCTTTCACCTCACCTCACGATCTACCGCCCCCAACTTACTTCGATGACGTCGATCCTTGTGCGCATCACGGGTATTGCATCACTTGCGATCGCATTCTTTGTTGTGTGGTGGTTCCTGGCCGCCGCAACATCCGAGGCATCGTTCAATTTCATCGACAGTCTGATGAGAAGCTGGCTGGGTGATCTGGTGATGTTCGCTGCAACTTGGGCGATCTTCTATCACATGCTGGGTCGTCTGCGTCACGTGATCTGGGATCTGGGGTATTGCGTAGATGTCGGTATCTCCGAAAAGATGGGGATCGGCATGCTGGTGCTGGCCACCATCCTCGCCTTCATCACGGCAATTGCGGTTTAAGGAGATTGGCCATGAATTACCTCACTGACCGCAAACGCGCGCAGGGTACCGGTGCTGGCGGCGAAGGTACGCATCATCACTGGCAGATGATGGTCAGCTCGGCCGCTCTGGTCATCCTGGTTCCACTTTTCGTTTTTGTCTTCGCAAGCGGCTTGGGCAGATCATACGAAGAGGTTCTGACCTACTACAGCCGCCCATTCCCGGCGATTGTAACCGGCCTGACTTTGGTCGTCGCTATCATCCATCTGGTACGTGAGACGCAGGTTGCGATCGAAGACTATGTTCATGGTGTCGCAGAAAAGCTGAGCCTCATGGCCGTCGCGGCGTTTGGCTACACATTGATAGCTGCCGGGCTGTTTGCCCTGATCAAGCTGGCTCTGTGAAACGCGCGGTAAGGAAATAATCAAATGACAGCTGCATACGAATACGAAACACACGAATATGACGTGGTTGTTGTCGGCGCTGGCGGCGCAGGTCTGCGCGCCACGCTGGGCATGGCTGAGCAGGGTCTGCGTACAGCGTGCGTGACCAAAGTGTTCCCGACGCGTTCGCACACGGTTGCCGCGCAGGGCGGGATCGCCGCATCTCTGTCCAATATGGGACCGGACCACTGGCAGTGGCACATGTACGACACCGTCAAAGGCTCGGACTGGCTGGGTGACACCGATGCAATGGAATACCTTGCGCGTGAGGCACCCAAGGCCGTGTATGAGCTGGAACACTACGGTGTTCCGTTCAGCCGAACTGAAGAGGGCAAGATCTACCAGCGCCCGTTCGGCGGTCACACCACCGAATTCGGCGAAGGTCCTGCCGTGCAGCGGACCTGTGCTGCTGCGGACCGGACCGGCCACGCGATCCTGCACACGCTGTACGGTCAGTCGCTTAAGAACAACGCCGAGTTCTATATCGAATATTTTGCCATCGACCTGATCATGTCCGAGGACGGTCAGTGTCAGGGTGTCGTCTGCTGGAAGTTGGATGACGGCACGATGCACGTCTTCAACGCCAAGATGGTTGTTCTGGCAACCGGCGGCTATGGCCGCGCCTATTTCAGTGCAACATCGGCCCATACCTGCACCGGTGACGGTGGCGGCATGGTGGCCCGCGCAGGGCTGGCCCTGCAGGACATGGAGTTCGTTCAGTTCCACCCGACCGGCATTTACGGTTCTGGCTGTCTGATCACCGAGGGTGCGCGTGGTGAGGGAGGTTATCTGACCAACTCGGAAGGCGAGCGGTTCATGGAGCGCTACGCGCCCCAGTACAAGGACCTCGCACCTCGCGATTACGTCTCGCGTTCGATGACGATGGAGATCCGCGAAGGCCGTGGCCATGGTGACGGTGGCGACCACATTCACCTGAACCTTAGCCACTTGCCCGCTGAGGCATTGGCCGAGCGCCTGCCGGGGATTTCGGAATCGGCGCGGGTTTTTGCGGGCGTAGACGTCACCAAGGAACCGATCCCTGTTCTGCCGACCGTGCACTACAACATGGGCGGCATTCCGACGAACTATTGGGGTGAGGTTCTGAACCCGACCGCTGACAACCCGACGGGCGTTGTCCCTGGGTTGATGGCCGTGGGTGAAGCGGGCTGTGCCTCAGTCCACGGGGCAAACCGTCTGGGCTCGAACTCACTGATCGACCTCGTGGTGTTTGGCCGCGCTGCTGCAATCAAAGCGGGCAAGGTTGTGGATGCCGAGGCGCCGAACCCGGTTCTGAACCAGGCGTCCGTCGATATGGCGTTCGACCGGTTTGATGCAGTTCGCAACGCCAGCGGCCAGATCGCGACCGCCGATCTGCGCCTTGAGATGCAGAAAACCATGCAGGAAGACGCCGCCGTGTTCCGCACAGCCAAAACCATGGCCGAGGGCGTCGACAAGATGACGGCGATCGCCGCCAAGATGGATGATCTGAAAGTCAGCGACCGCTCGCTGGTCTGGAACAGCGACCTGATGGAAACGCTGGAACTGACCAACCTGATGCCAAGCGCCTTGGCGACCATCGTTGGCGCTGAGGCGCGCAAGGAATCCCGTGGCGCACACGCGCATGAGGATTTCACCGAGCGTGATGATGAAAACTGGCGCGTCCACACAGTGTCGCGTGTTGATGGCAACAAGGTTGATCTTAGCTATCGCCCGGTCATTGCCGATCCGCTGACAACCGAAGACGAAGGCGGCATCAGCCTGAAGAAAATCGCGCCCAAAGCGCGGACGTTCTGATCAAGCGGACCCCGCCTTGAAGTGGCTCGCTAATCGGACGGCACATGCGGCGGATTAGTGAAACGAAGAATAGAAAGGGCCGCTGACATGATGTCTGCGGCCCTTTATTGTGGGTCAGCCAGCCTGCCATTAAATGCTTGCAAGATTTAGGTTGTCTAACTGCCCGTTTTTGGGCGACGACGATTTGAGCTACAGCGATGATTATGTTCAGCGCATGGTCAAATGCCTAGAAAACCACGACGCGGACAAAGTAGTCATCGGCACGCATGGGACCACCTAGTCCAGTACGGCTCCCGAAAACGTTCATCAAAGAACACCAATTAAGTTCGGCCAACTGTTACAAAACATGCAGCGTGTGGACCGACTGGGAACAGAGGCATTGGTTGCGCTTGGCCGTAACATTGCGCCCTACAAGTACGTGGAAACCAGCCAGAAATTCGTGGATGTGTGTTATGCGCGTTGGTCGTATGAAAACGGCATTGAAAGCAGGGTCATCGATCGCGAGAACAGTGGATTTGTTCGGCGCGTGCCTACCGAAGGTGAGCACGAAACATTCTTCATGACTTTTACCAGAAAGACGCGCCAGGTTTGGATGAAATCAGTTTTTTACCGCGTACGACGGGTATCGTGTAACGGGTGACCGCATCTAGGTCAGCTCAGACAGCGCACGTTTCAGGTCGCCGGATATTCGGTGCGGGCTGCGTTCAACCGCAAAGTCGAGACAGGCCTGACGTTTTTTGGCCAACTCCTCATCGGACATGCTGAGTACACGCATCATCATGCGGATCAAGCCTCTTGGGTTTTGCGCGGGATAGAGCAGATCATGACAGGCCTCTGGTGTAGTATGCTTGTGCGCATCAATGTCGGGGCCGATAATCGGCAAGCCAAAGGTCTGCGCCAGCATTGCCGTTCCCGAGGTAAAAGTGGTCGTCGACGGCAGCATGTATGCATGCGCATTTGAGAACACTTGGGTTATTTCGGAATCAGGAATTCGTTCAGGCATAACAGTAGTATTTCGGTTTGATCGCATGCGGCGCATCAGGCGGCGGCCGGACGGATACACCCGCCCGACGACTGATACCTGAAAGTCGTGACCACGATTGGTCATTTTTTTTGCGGCATCTTCCAACCGTTCCAATTCACGGCTGCCCCGCATTGTTCCAAAGCTTAAGAAATGGGTGCGCTCGCGCAGGGGAAGGGGGCGTTTCAACGTTTGCTCTGACGGCTCGTAAACACCAAGATAGCTCGGATGCGGAATGAGGCGCAGTTTATCGGGGTCAGTGCCATATTCATCAATCATATGTTGCCGGGCATGGGGCGTGTGAACGTGAATCAGGTCGACAATTTCCGCTAATTCCCGGCGGTTATTGCGGAAGTAATCTGTCTTGACTCCTTCGGAATGCGCGAACTGATTGTGAATGGTCCAGATCACGCGCCCGCCATTGGCCTGGTATTGTCTCATGCCGTCACAGGTAGACCGAAAATCAGAAGCCTGCGCTTCCGTTTCCGGCTTGGGGAACAACCGGTCGTCCCAATGAATATGAATGATGCTTTGATCGGGTTGAAAATCAGCCTTTGCAAACGCGGACAAAGGAGCGCTTCTGGAAGCAATCAAGCAGAACTCTGGCTTACAGGCCGAATACAGCATGTTCTGGTAGGGGTTCTTATTGCCGTAAGGTATGTTGACGACATTAATCGACATGCGCTGTCCTGAACTCAACTCGTTTCTTCAGCGGCACGATCCTTGTGCGCCGTGGGAATTTTGTGGTGAACTTGCCCAATTTTCTTGGGTGTTTTCAAGGTTAAAAGGTTGGCTTTCCGGCCCGCCGAGTATATCTATACGCAGGATTTTAGCGAGGTCGGAAATGGTACAACTCACCCTGCCAAAGAACTCTCGGATTACTACAGGTAAAACTTGGCCAAAGCCTGAAGGCGCGGCCAATGTTCGTAAATTCCAGATCTATCGCTGGAACCCGGATGACGGTCAAAATCCACGTGTGGACACCTATTTTGTCGATATGGACAGCTGCGGCCCGATGGTTCTGGACGCGCTGATCAAGATCAAGAATGAAATCGACCCAACCTTGACCTTCCGCCGGTCCTGCCGCGAAGGTATCTGCGGTTCCTGCGCGATGAATATCGACGGGATCAACACGCTGGCCTGTATCTACGGCATGGATGAAATCAAGGGTGACGTTAAGATTTATCCGCTGCCGCATATGCCTGTCGTCAAGGACCTGATCCCGGACCTGACGCATTTCTATGCGCAGCATGCAAGCATCATGCCGTGGCTGGAAACTAAGACCAACCGTCCTGCGAAAGAGTGGAAGCAATCAATCGAAGATCGCAAGAAACTGGATGGGCTGTATGAATGCGTGATGTGCGCCAGCTGCTCGACCTCGTGCCCCAGTTATTGGTGGAACGGGGATCGCTACCTTGGCCCCGCTGCGCTTTTGCATGCGTATCGCTGGATCATCGACAGCCGTGACGAAGCCACTGGTGAACGTCTGGATGAGTTGGAAGACCCGTTCAAGCTGTATCGCTGCCACACGATCATGAATTGCGCCAAGACCTGTCCGAAGGGTCTGAACCCGGCCAAGGCGATTGCCGAAATCAAAAAGATGATGGTTGATCGCGCAGTTTAAAGCGTATGAAAATCATGCACTTGCCGCCTTGCGGTAAGTGCATGTCGCAGTTGCAGATTTGTGTAATGCGATGGCCCCTGATCCAGACTATCTTTGTGATCAGGGAGGAGTGATGAGACCGAAAACGGGACCGCTCCGATGCAAAATCAAAGACAACAATCCAAAACGAGCGCTGTTGAAGCTCTGGAGCTTATAAATCAAGCGTGGACCTACTACACTCCCGAGCCTGTAGAGGTGGAAGAAAAGCACGAACCTGAGCTTTTCGAATACGCAAACGCAGCCTAAGTCGACGTCAGGCTTGCGGCCGGCACTCAAAATGGGTCATGCATTGGTCATGCCCA
Organism: Ruegeria sp. CDSB029; assembly: GCF_059611125.1. Taxonomy (NCBI): domain Bacteria; kingdom Pseudomonadati; phylum Pseudomonadota; class Alphaproteobacteria; order Rhodobacterales; family Roseobacteraceae; genus Ruegeria; species Ruegeria sp. CDSB029. The sequence continues at coordinate 94,785 of NZ_JBXWOX010000007.1, read as the reverse complement.
TTTTGCTTCTTATTTTGGCAGGCGGCGTGTTTGCCTATTTTCTGTGGCGCTCGCGCACCTCGTCCCTGAGCCGGGACTGCCGCTGGCGGCAGCACCGTAAGGAAGGCGTTTGGGTGTGTGCATTCTGTGGCGCGCAGCAGCAGGGCAGCGACGCGCCAACTCAATGTCTGAAGGGTCAATAGCAGGGCGGCTTCCCACCCTACGTTTTTGCATTCACGCTGCCGGGAATGCCGCCTGAAGTGCGACTTCAACCATATCGCCAAAACTGCTTTCGCGTTCAGCTGAGGGCAAAGATTCGCCGGTCAGCAAGTGATCGGAAACGGTTAGAACAGCCAATGCGCGGCAATTGTGCCGCGCGGCCAGAATGTACAGCTCCGCAGCTTCCATCTCGACCCCGAGAATACCGTGCCGTACCATCTGTTCGTTCAGATCTGGGCGTTCGTCATAGAAGACGTCCGACGAATAGATGCCGCCGATATGGGTTGGCGTGCCTTTGGCCGCAGCCGCCTGAGCCGCCGCCTGAAGCAGCCCCCAATCAGCACAGGGTGCGAAATTCAGCTCTTTCATGATGCCGCGTGACGGTGTGCTAAGCGTGGTCGAGGTCATCGCCAGGATCACATCGCGGACATTCACACTGTCCTGCATGCCCCCGCAAGAGCCGATACGGATCAGCGTTTTGGCACCATAGTCCCGGATCAGTTCGTTGACGTATATCGACAAGGATGGCATGCCCATCCCGCTACCTTGAATGGTGACAGGATTATCTTTCCAGCGTCCCGTAAAGCCCAACATGCCGCGCACGTCATTGACTTTCTTCACGTCGTCCAGGAACGTTTCAGCCGCCCATTTTGCACGATAGGGATCGCCGGGCAAAAGAACCGTTTCTGCAATATCGCCTTTTTCGGCTCCAATATGAATTGTCATTTTGGGGTACGTTCCAATTAGAAATTAGACTTCCAGATCCGAAATATCTGCGCCGGAATTCAATGCGTCATGAATCCATTGCGGCTTTCGACCACGACCCGACCATGTTTGTTCTGGATTGGCGGGGTTTTTGTATTTCGCTTTTGTGGCTTTTCCAGATATCGGATTGTCTTTTGACAGTTCCGACAAAGAGAACCCGAATTCAGCTGCGGCTTTTTCCGCCGCTTTCAGCGCTTCTTTGCGTTCGCGTTTTTCTGCACCAATAAGCGCCTTTTCCACCTGATCGCGCAATTCAAGTAGATCCTTGCGCGACATATTTTCCAGATTTGTCCCCGACATTCACCCTCTCCCAGGAAATAGTCATTAACGGCGTTACCGATGGCACACCGTAATTCCAAAGAAAAGGATTATCTATCCCCTTTTATTCAGGGATAGAAACAGGATCAGTTCAAATTGACCGGAGTTACTCGGCAGCCAGGTTTTGAGGATCTACAAGAGTGACGATATCGCCCATGATTGCATTCAGTTCGAAATTCTTGGGCGTATAGATCTTTGCAACACCCATTGCAGTAAGCTTTGCGGCGTCGTCATCGGGGATGATGCCACCTACAATCACCGGAATATGATTCAGCCCGGCCTCGCGCAGCCGGTTCATGACGTCCTGCACAAGCGGAATGTGGCTGCCTGACAGAATAGATAGACCGATCACATGTGCGTCGTCATCCGCAGCGGCGGTTACGATTTCCTCGGGAGTCAGGCGAATACCTTCGTAACTGATATCCATCCCGCAATCCCGGGCGCGGAATGCGATCTGTTCGGCCCCGTTCGAGTGACCGTCCAGCCCCGGCTTGCCGACCAGGAACTTCAGACGGCGACCAAGCTTGTCGCTGACCGCATCCACTGCAGCCCGCAGATCTTCCAAGCCTTCTGTCTTGTTCGAGACCGAGCCCGATACGCCCGTAGGTCCGCGATAGGTACCGTAGACTTTGCGCATTTCTTCGGCCCACTCACCCGTGGTTACGCCAGCCTTGGCAGCTGCGATTGAGGGCTCCATGACGTTGGTGCCGTTTTGCGCCGCTTCGCGCAACGCGGCCAGAGCCGCCGCGACAGCTGCGTCATCGCGATCTTGCCGCCATTCATTCAGGCGCGCGATTTGTTCTTGTTCGACAGCAGGGTCAACGACCATGATGCCGCCATCTTCGGTCTGCAGGGGCGAGGGTTCGCCTTCGATCCACTTGTTCACACCGACAACGACAGTTTCGTTCCGTTCAATGCGGTTCAGGCGTTCAGCGTTTGAATCAACAAGCCGTGACTTCATGTATTCGATTGACGCTACTGCTCCGCCCATTGAATCCAGATTGGCGAGTTCGGCGCGTGCGCCCTCTTTCAATTCTTCAACCTTCGCGTCAACAGCGGGGTTGCCGTCGAACAGGTCGCCATATTCCAGCAAGTCGGTCTCATAGGCCAGAATCTGTTGCATCCGCATCGACCATTGCTGATCCCACGGGCGGGGCAGGCCCAGTGCCTCGTTCCATGCGGGCAGCTGAACTGCGCGGGCGCGGGCTTTTTTCGAAAGAGTCACGGCCAGCATCTCGATCAGGATGCGGTAGACGTTGTTTTCGGGCTGCTGCTCGGTCAGCCCAAGCGAGTTGACCTGAACGCCATACCGGAATCGGCGGAATTTCGGATTCTCAACACCATAGCGTTCGTGCAGGATTTCGTCCCAAAGATCGACGAAAGCGCGCATTTTGCACATTTCGGTGACAAACCGGATACCTGCGTTCACAAAGAACGAAATCCGTCCGCAAAGCGCTGGGAAATCGTCGGCGGGTACACGAGGGCGCAGTTCGTCCAGAACGGCGATGGCTGTGGCCAGCGCATAAGACAGCTCTTGTTCCGGTGTCGCGCCAGCTTCTTGCAGGTGATAGGAACACACGTTCATCGGGTTCCATTTCGGCACGTTGGTATAACAATACTCGGCCACGTCGGCGATCATCTTGAGCGAGGGTTTAGGCGGGCAGACATAGGTGCCGCGGCTCAGGTATTCCTTGATCAGGTCGTTCTGAACTGTGCCCTGCAGCTTGGAGATATCTGCGCCTTGTTCCTCGGCCACAGCGATGTAGAGCGCAAGCAGCCAAGGCGCTGTCGCGTTGATCGTCATCGAGGTGTTCATCTGTTCCAACGGAATCTGGTCGAACAGAACCCGCATATCGCCTAGGTGGCCGACGGGTACGCCAACCTTGCCGACTTCGCCGCGCGCAAGTGTATGATCGCTGTCATATCCGGTCTGCGTGGGCAGATCAAAGGCCACTGAAAGGCCCGTCTGGCCTTTTGCGAGGTTCCCGCGATACAACGCATTCGACGCTTTGGCGGTGGAATGACCGGCATAGGTTCGGATGAGCCAGGGGCGATCTTTCTGCGTCTGCGTCATAGCTGGACCTCGTGTCTCGGTTGGGCAAGAAAATTACGTTCCCGGCCTCTAAAGCGCAATTTTCGGGACATGTCAATTCGCTGCGTCGCGGCATATTAGGTTCTTCAGATTGTAGGACGCAGCGTTTGGTGGCAGGGTGCACGCATGACTCAGACCGTGGAACTTCCGCTTTGGCTTTTTTTGCTGATCCTGGTGTTTGCCGTGGTCACTTTGGCATCACATTTTCTGTTCCCGTCGGTGCGGTGGTTTTTCAGGCGTCGACTCGAACGAGCGGTGAAACGATTGAACACGCGCCTGAAGCGGCCGATCCAGCCGTTCAAGTTGGCACACCGTCACGATATGATTCAGCGCCTGATCTATGACCCGCAGGTTGGTCAGGCCGTTCAGGATCACGCACGCGAAACGGGTGTCCCCGATGCTGTGGCGTTCGAGCAAGCGCAGCGATACGCGCGTGAGATCGTTCCCTCGTTTTCAGCCGTTGCCTATTTCAGCATTGCGATCCGTCTGGCTCGTTTGCTGAGCAATGCGTTTTATCACGTGCAGCTTAGCTATCAGGACGAAGACGCTATCGAAAACATTGACCCCGACGCCACTGTGGTTTTCGTCATGAATCATCGCAGCAATATGGACTATGTGCTGGTTACCTACCTCGCAGCGCAACATTCGGCCCTTTCTTATGCGGTGGGTGAATGGGCCCGTGTCTGGCCCCTTAGCCGTCTGATCCGTGCGATGGGGGCTTATTTTATCCGGCGAAAGTCCGGCAATGATCTCTATCGTCAGGTGTTGTCCTGTTATGTGCGCCACGCGACCGCGGCAGGAGTGACGCAGGCCATGTTCCCCGAAGGTGGGCTAAGTCTGACTGGTGCCCTGGGTCGTCCAAAGCTGGGTTTGCTCAAATATATTATTGACGGGACCTCGGAAGAGGGCCGCGATGTTGTATTCGTCCCCGTGGCGCTGAACTATGATCGTGTGCTCGAAGATACTGTTCTGACGCGTGCCGCATTAGGCAATGAACGACGGTTTCGCGCGCGGATCGGCGTAATCACCAGATGGATCCTCAAACAACTCTGGCGGCGCGTGATCGGGCGCTACAAACGATTTGGCCTAGCCTCGGTCCGATATGGTCAGCCCGTTTCCTTGCGGGCGTTTCGGGCAGATCATCAGCGCGATCTGATGACCGATTTGGCGCGTGACCTGATGACGCGACTCCGCGCTGCCATCCCGCTGGTCCCTGTACCCGCCGCGTGTTGGCTAATGCAAAAGCAAAAAGAGATGTCGGAGGCCGATGCCGTTCAGGTGATTGTCGAGCTCATGCGTCGCAATGGAATGACGGACCAAGAGAACCAGACATCGGTTGAAGCCGCGATTGATCAGTTGGTCGAACGGCGAATTCTCAGGCGCAATGACGGGAAAATATGCCTGTCCGGTCAAAGGGTTGATCTTCTGGAGTATTATGCAGCCTCGGTTCCGATGGGACCAAACGAGGGAAATGCTGCGGATGCGAAGGAAATTTCTGCATCCGCTGGGTCATAAAGTTACAAAACAGCACCGATTTCGGTTGCATTATTTCCTAAAGGCCAATATTCCATCGGTTAATGCACGCGATTCTGCATCGCGGCAAAGGTTTAGAACTGAAGGAGGCCAACATGGCTCTGGACACCGACAGCGGCATCGCGTCGTACGAGGCACCGGAAAAAGACCTCTATGAGATGGGTGAAATCCCTCCGATGGGTTTTGTGCCCAAGAAAATGTATGCGTGGGCGATCCGCAAGGAGCGCCACGGCGACCCGGACACCGCGATGATTCAGGAAGTCGTGGACGTCCCCGAGCTGGACAGTCACGAAGTGCTGGTTCTGGTCATGGCTGCCGGCGTCAACTACAACGGAGTATGGGCGTCGCTGGGTAAGCCGATTTCGCCCTTCGATGGCCACAAGGCCCCTTACCACATTGCCGGTTCTGATGCGTCGGGCATCGTTTGGGCCGTTGGTTCAAAAGTGACCCGCTGGAAAGTTGGTGACGAGGTCGTCATCCACTGCAACCAGGATGATGGCGATGACGAGCATTGTAACGGCGGTGATCCGATGTATTCGGACAGCCAGCGGATTTGGGGCTATGAAACCCCCGATGGTTCGTTCGCGCAGTTCACTAATGTTCAGGCCCAGCAACTGATGCCGCGGCCCAAGCACCTGACTTGGGAAGAAAGCGCTTGCTACACGCTGACGCTGGCGACTGCCTACCGGATGCTGTTTGGTCATGAGCCACACGACCTAAAGCCGGGCCAGAACGTTCTGGTTTGGGGAGCGTCGGGTGGTCTGGGTTCCTATGCGATCCAGCTGATCAACACCGCAGGTGCAAACGCGATTGGTGTGATCTCAGACGAAAGCAAGCGTGACTTTGTCATGGGTCTGGGTGCCAAGGGCGTTCTGAACCGCAAAGACTTCAACTGCTGGGGTCAGCTGCCCACAGTGAACACACCAGAATATGCCGAGTGGTTCAAAGAAGCCCGCAAATTCGGCAAGGCCATTTGGGACATCACCGGTAAAGGCAACAACGTCGACATGGTGTTCGAGCACCCCGGCGAAAGCACCTTCCCGGTTTCGACCTTTGTTGTGAAGAAGGGCGGCATGGTTGTGATCTGCGCTGGTACAACCGGCTACAACCTGACCTTCGATGTGCGTTACATGTGGATGCACCAGAAGCGTCTGCAGGGCTCGCACTTTGCCCACCTCAAGCAGGCAGCGGCTGCAAACCAGCTGATGGTTGAACGTCGCCTGGATCCCTGCATGTCCGAAGTGTTCACCTGGAATGATCTGCCCGAGGCGCACATGAAGATGCTGCGGAACGAGCATAAGCCGGGCAACATGTCGGTGCTGGTTCAGGCTCCGCAGACCGGGATGCGCACCTTGGAAGAGGTTCTGGCCGCACGCGACTAACTTCGTCTCAGACAAAATCCAAAACACCCGCGAATCGGTTTTCTGGCTCGCGGGTGTTTCTTTTTGGGCGGTGGTCTTAACCTTTTTAAAGGCTTACGCGAGAATACCCCGCTGTTTTTGGGGAGTAGAAATCAGTGAATAGGCCAAAAAAACTTCCTCATGCTATGGTTGTGTTAACCCTTCGTTAACCGTTTCGGAGAGACGCTGATGGCGCAAAATGAGTGGATACTGGACGTACTGTCGGACCTCAGCGCCTTTGCTGTTGAAAACGGTTTGACCGCGCTTGCCGAGCAGTTGGATGACACCAAGCTGATCGCCGCAGCTGAAATCTCGTCCAGAAAGAATGAGGTTCGGGCACCAGCGGATGGCAACAAAACTCGATATGAGCCAGGTTCTGGAGGACTTGGAAAACACCAGCTCGCTTGACGAACTAAGCGAAGTCGCCATTCGCCTGCGGGACAGGCTGCAGATTGAAAACCTGATTTACCATTGGGTCGACGGGGCCGGTGATCAATACGGCTATACCACCTATCCCGACGTCTGGGCCGAACGGTACCGCGAGCGTAACTATCATAGAATCGATCCGGTCATACTGGGCTGTTTCCAACGGTTTCATCCTGTGGACTGGAAGACGCTGGATTGGTCGGGCAAGGTTGCCAAGACATTTTTGAAGGATGCATTAGAGCACGGCGTTGGCAATCAAGGTTATTCCATTCCGATCCGCGGACCGAATGGCCAATTCGCTTTGTTTACTGTCAATCATACCTGTGACGATGACACCTGGCAGAGGTTCATCAAAACGCATGGGCGCGAACTGATCCTGATCGCGCATTACTTCAACCGAAAGGCGCTGGAGTTTGAAAGTGATCGTCAGCCCGATTCTGCACGTGGATTGTCGCCGCGTGAAGTGGACGCCATGACCTTGCTCGCCCTGGGTTATAGCAGGGCGCAGGTCGCTCATTCCTTGTCGATCTCGGAACACACGCTGAGGGTTTATATCGAAAGCGCACGCGCCAAGCTGGGTGCGCAAAACACAACTCATGCTATCGCAACGGCCTTGAGCCGCGGGTTAATAGTCGTTTAAGGCGCGCGCGCAGTAAGAACCGGAAATTAACCACGACTTTGTACCCCCTTCGTTCTTGCACAGGACGACAAGGGGAAAAGAGTCATGTTGCGCTATGTCTATGCTGACGAATTGCACAAATATCCAAAACTGGCTGAGGGGATGTTTCGGGACCGCGCCGATCAATTCAAAACCCGGCTGGGCTGGGATGTTCATGTCAACGACAAGGGGGAAGAGCGGGATCAGTACGATGATCTGAACCCGATCTATGTCATTTGGGAAGAACCGGATGGCAGCCACGGCGGCTCCATGCGCGTGATGCCGACCACCGGTCCGGTTATGGTGAACGAGGTGTTTGGACACCTGACGGGCGGCAAACCAATCAACAACCCCTTGATCTGGGAAGTGACGCGCTTTTGCCTGTCGCGCACGGCAAGCCCGCACACGGCCGGGGCCATCATGCTTAGCGGCGGCGAGATGATGGAGGGGTTTGGTCTAACCCACATTGCGGGTGTTTTCGATGCGCGTATGATTCGCATCTATCGCCTGATCGGATCATCTCCGATCGTGCTGGGCACCGAAGGTAAAGGGCGTGATCAAATCTCGGTCGGGATGTGGCCGTATTCGGCGGACGACTGCAACCGCGTGGCCAAGCGCGCGGGCATCCCGCGTGAATTGTCGCGGCTGTGGTTCAAGACGGCTTTCGGCGTTGGCAGACAGCACCCGTTTGCATTGTCAGCCTGACAGGGTGAAAACCGAATTCCACATCTGGTGATAGCTGGCGCGGGCTTGTAGGGTCGCGCCATGTCTTTGCCCTCTGTGACTTACTCTGACGACCAGGCCGCCGCGTATGACAGCATCTCTGAGATGCTGAAATCGGCAGGTGTTGACCTTGACGATGACGCGCTGCTGAAGCTTCCGGGATCGAGTAAATCCGGTGTGATGGCTGTGATTGGAAAGGCAGGGTCCGGAAAAACCCTGCTGCTGGCCGAGCTTTATAAGGCCATTGCGGACACCGGCGTTCAGATTGTGTCCGGCGATTTCGAAAGCCGCAAAGCTCGTGAAAAACGCAGTCTGGCGATCCTGGCCCCGACGAACAAAGCGGCCAGCGTATTGCGTCTGCGCGGGGTGCCAGCGACAACGATCCACCGTATCCTTTACACACCCGTCTACGACCCGGAATACGAACGGATCGCCGAATGGCTGGCAGGCAATGACGAACGTCCCGAAATCGAGGGCCTGACCGAAGAGGCGCTGGATCGCGCCGCGGCGTTTTACCAGAACAACAAGTCCATCCCGGGTGCTCTGGCCGCGGCAGGGTTACGGGGCTCTGATTTTATCACCGGCTGGAAGCGCCGGGACGAGCCGTTGGACATCGGGTTTGTGGATGAAGCCTCGATGCTGGATGACCGGCAGTTCGAAGACCTGCAGGAAATCTTCCCAACACTTCTACTGTTTGGTGACCCGGCACAATTGGCGCCGGTCAATCAGTCGGGCAGCATGGTGTTCGAAGCATTGCCCGAGCCGCGCAAACAGATCCTTCACCGGGTTCACCGACAGGATGCGGACAACCCGATATTGGACCTTGCCCATGCGCTGTCTGACCCGCAGATGGGGTTCGAAGATTTTGAGCGCATGGTCGAACAGACCGCCCGTCAGGACGACCGTGTGGTCTGGGGGCAGCGGGTCGAGGTTGATCTGATGGCCCGCAGTCCCGTTCTGGTCTGGCGCAATGCAACCCGTATTCGGTTGATTCAGGCTTTTCGAAACGTTCACGGCGCGCCGGATACCGAATTGTTGGAAGGCGAACCGCTTATCTGCGACGGTATCGAATTACCTCTGAAACATCGCAAGAAACGGCTGGATCTTGAGGCGCGCGGCCTGATCAAGGGCGCTCAGGTCATCTATCTGGGTCCTGGCCGCAAACCGGGGTTTTCCAGGTTGCACGTGATGGGGGCAGAAGACCCGCAGGTCAGCGCCGCATCCATCGTCAAGATTGAAAAACCGGACGAGGAAGAGCCGTTCATTCCCTTTGCCGCGCGCATGGGCGCCACCTTTTTGCACGGTGCAGCAGTCACCATTCACAAGGCGCAAGGGTCGCAGTGGGACACTGTTCAGGTTTTCGCTCCGGATATTTATGCCGCTGCCCGTATGGGCCGCACCGAGGCTGGACAACCACTGTGGAAACGTTTGGCCTATGTCGCCATCACGCGCGCGCAGGAAAGGCTGATCTGGGTCGTACGCAACCGGCTTGCCAAGCCGACTTATCCGCTGCGTGTGGACGACCTGCGCGCTGTCCCGGCGGCCTCACTGACCTTGGAGGCAGAAGAGACATGACATCCATTATTGTGACCGGCGCAAGTTCTGGCATAGGGCGCGCCACGGCTGAATTGTTTCTGGCCCAAGGATGGACGGTTGGTCTATTGGCGCGCAGTGCTGACAAGCTGAACGAAATGGCTGCAGAGCACGCAAACGCAATTCCATTGGTCGCGGATGTCACCGATGCACAAGCGGTTGAGGCCGCCTTTGGTGACTTTCAGGGTAAGGCGGGCCATTTGGATGTTCTGTTCAACAACGCGGGAATATTCGCGCCGGGGGGAACGATTGACGAGATCGCGTTGGACGATTGGTACCAAAGCGTCGCCGTCAACCTGAACGGCATGTTCCTGTGTGCCCGTGAGGCGTTTCGGATCATGCGCCACCAATCGCCGCAAGGCGGGCGCATCATCAATAACGGCTCAATTGCCGCCCATGTGCCGCGCCCCAACTCGGTGCATTACTCGGCGACGAAACACGCCATTACGGGCCTGACCCGCAGCCTGTCTTTGGACGGGCGGGGCTTCAATATCGCTTGTGGGCAGATCGATATCGGCAATGCGCGAACACAGATGGTGCAGGGCCTGGTCGACGCGGCCATTGCCGACGGGCAGCAGCCCGACCCAACAATGGCCGTCGAAGATGCAGCGCGGTCCGTTCTTCACATGGCGAACCTGCCGCTTGAGGCAAACGTTCAGTTCATGACCGTGATGGCCACGACAATGCCCTATATCGGACGCGGGTAACGATCAGTTACTCGCGCAATAGGCGGAACGCGGTTGACGCACCCCAACCCGCTGCAATGGCAATGACCAAAGACATCAGGCCGTACCAGATCGGTTGCTGGCGGGACATGTTGTACAAGAACCGCTCCAACCCTACTTTGCGCACGTCGATGGTGGTCTCAAATTGTGAAACGACCTCGCCGCCGCGGGTTAGGAAGATGCGCGCCACATAGTCGCCTTCGGTCAGATCCGCAGGCATGTCGATTGAGGTACGGAACAGGGTTTGTTCATCAACGGCCACGGTGTCTTCGCGAATGGAATACAGACCTTCGTTCTCTCGGATACGAATAACAGCGTCCGCGAATTCCTGCGCGCCGCGGATGTTCATCGCAGCACCAACAGATCGGATGGCACGTTCGATTGACACGCTGTACCGCAGGTCTTCGGTATCTGACAGAATCTCATTCAAGGGCGCGCTGGTCGCAACCGCATAGAAGCTGGGGGCTTCGTCTACGAGGACACTGTCGGTATTGACCCAGATTCCAAGCTTGCGCTCTTTTCGCCGAACGGTGACAGGACTGGATGGACCGGACACTGCGACAATCACTTCAAGTGGTGGTCCCGGCGGAATGGGAGCTTGGCGTTTGACCGCGCCAAAGACCAGGATCTCAGATCCGTCAAAATTGGCGGTGATGGCCACGCGATCCTGGCTGAGGCCCAGAACGACCTCTTCCTCAACGGCCAGAGCGGGGCTGGCGCAAAGGGCCAGCGCAACAAGCAAGCGTTTCAGCATGATTAGTGCCCTCCGCCGGTGCCAAGCGAGAACAGCTCGGATGGTTCAATCAGCAGATCCAAAGCCAGCTTTCCGCAAACCGCAAGAACTAGCGCTGCCAGCAACACCCGCAACTGCTCGGCAGGCATGCGCGCGCCGATCACCGTTCCGATCTGTGCACCGATGACGCCGCCAACCAGAAGCAATACGGCAAGAACGACATCAACTGTAAAGTTGGTAGTGGCATGCAACATGGTCGTAAAGGCGGTGACAAAGATGATCTGGAACAGGGATGTTCCGACCACGACCTTGGTGGGCATTCCCAACAGGTAAATCATCGCAGGCACCATGATGAACCCGCCGCCAACGCCCATAATGGCCGACAGAACGCCAACGAACAGGCCAACCAGCGCAGGCGGAATGACCGAGATATACAGGCCCGAAGTCCGGAACCGCATTTTGAACGGCATCGCATGCACCCAGCCGCGCTGACGGCGTTTGGGGGGTGCGGACACGCCTTTCTTGGATTTACGGAGCGCGTTCAGGCTTTCGATGAACATTAAACCGCCCACGACGCCAAGGAACACGACGTAGCACAACGTCACAAGCAGATCGACCTGCCCGAGGCTTTTGAGGTAGTTGAATATCACCACCCCAAGTGCAGCACCCGTTAAGCCGCCTATCAATAGGACGGTCCCCATTCTTAGGTCGACTGTTTTTCGTCGAAAATGCGCCAGAACCCCAGAGAATGAAGAGGCAACAATCTGGTTGGCTTCGGTTGCAACCGCAACGGCCGGGGGAATGCCGATGAAGAACAGCAGGGGCGTCATCAGGAAACCGCCGCCGACACCGAACATGCCCGAAAGAATGCCGACCATCCCCCCAAGCCCCAGTAGAAGGAAGGCGTTGACAGAAACTTCGGCGATAGGAAGGTAAATTTGCATATCGAGCTACTGGATGAGGGTAGGCGGGTCACAGAGAGTGATCAGGGCCGCCTCAAGGTAAAGTGGTGTAGGTTTAATGCGACGCGCGGCGGCAGTGCCCCGTGGCCACATGGCGGAAGTCGGATCGCTGGGCGTCATGCCAGCAGCCTGATACGGCTAAATGTCTGGTTTTCCTCAGTACTGAGGTGTTCATGCGTTCCCAAATACACGGTCCGGGTGTATTCCGAGTCGTAGGGTATGATTGGCGACACATGCATACCCCTTTAGAACGGTTGCGGCATGCAAAATCAACTCCGCATGCCGCTCTGCAGCGAACAGGACTGAACTGAGTCCGAAACTGGACTTATCAGCGCTCTTTCACATAGGGTTCGCCACCGGCGCGCGGCGGAACCGCCTTGCCGACAAACCCGGCCAGAATGACCACGGTAAGGACGTAAGGCAGGGCGTCCATCGCCTGCACAGGGATGACCACGCCGCCCAGATCGATGTTCTGGAACCGCAGCGCGATGGCCTGCAACAAACCGAACAACAGGCAAGCGCCCATTGCATGCCAGGGGCGCCATTTCGCAAAGATCAGAGCTGCCAGCGCGATGAACCCACGGCCTGCAGTCATGTCCTTAACGAACCCGGCCTGCAACGCAGTGGCCAGATAAGCCCCGGCGATGCCACACAGCACGCCACAGATGGCAACAGCGGCATAGCGCAAGCCAACGACCGAGACACCGGCAGTGTCCACGGCAGCAGGGTTTTCCCCCACAGCGCGGAGGCGCAAGCCGAACCGTGTGCGATACAGAATCCACCATGTTGCCGGCACCATCAGGAACGCGACGTAAACCAGGATCGAATGGCCCGAGAGCAGCTCGGAGTAGATCGGCCCGATGATCGGCACCCCGCTCAGTGATTCGGCAAAGGGGAAATTGATCGGTGTGAAACGACCGCCACCAAACAGCGAGGGCGTGCGCCCGCCCTGTTCGAACCAGCTTTGCGCGACAAGGACCGTCATACCTGCCGCAAGGAAGTTGATTGCGACTCCGGATATCAACTGGTTGCCTCGGAAGGTGATCGAGGCCAAACCGTGAAGTCCGGAAAGAACAAGAGAAGAGGCGATCCCCGCCAGCAGCCCCAACCAGACCGACCCGGTCACAGCCGCGACGGCTGCCGAGAAGAAGGCGGCCATCAGCATCTTGCCTTCAAGACCGATGTCGAAAATGCCTGCACGTTCGGAATAGAGCCCAGCCAGACAAGCCAGCAATAGCGGTGTAGCCAGACGGATGGTCGAGTCCAGGACCTGGATGAAGGTAATGAAGAACTCCATCACTGCGCTCCCTTCCGCAGGCTCAGGAACAGCTTTTCAAGCGGCATCCGGACCATGTTGTCCAATGCTCCGGTGAACAGGATCACCAGGGCCTGAATGACAACGATCAGTTCGCGCGGGATCGACGTCCAGAAAGCCAATTCTGCACCGCCCTGATAGAGAAACCCGAACAGGATCGCCGCAAGGAATACACCAAACGGGTGCGACCGGCCCATCAGGGCCACAGCGATGCCGATGAAACCTGCGCCTTCAGTTGCGTTCAAAACCAGGCGTTCGGCCTCGCCCATCACGTTGTTGATGGCCATCAGCCCCGCCAGCGCGCCCGAAATCAGCATCGCGATGATGGTGATGCGCACCGGAGAAATGCCTGCATAGACGGCGCCGGTTTCGGTCTTTCCGTAGGACCGGATTTCATAGCCCAGTCGTGTCCGCCAGATCAGTGCCCAGACGATAAAACAGGCTAAAACCGCAATGAAGAACGTGATATTAACAGGGGTCCCTTTGAACACCACGTTTTCGGCGGTTGAGAACATCGACTGAAATGTGGGTAGGTGAACGGCCTCGGGGAAACGCGCAGACGAGGGGTCTTGCGCGCCCGGTGGTCGCATAAGATTGACCAACACGTAGTTCAGGAATGCCGCCGCAATAAAGTTGAACATGATCGTTGTGATCACGATGTGACTGCCACGCTTGGCTTGCAGATAGGCCGGAATGGCCGCCCATGCCGCACCAAACAGCATCGAACCCGCGCAGGCCGCCAACAGCGCGATGCTCCAATGCGGCCAGGGGATGTAGAGGCATACCATGGCAACACCAAGCCCGCCCAGCATGGCCTGGCCTTCGCCCCCAATGTTGAACAGTCGGGCGTGGAAGGCGACAGCCACAGCCAACCCGGTGAACATAAAGTTGGTGGCATAATACAGCGTATACCCCCAACCGTAGGTCGACCCGAGCGCACCGGTCACCATCAGTTTCACCGCTTCGATCGGGTTTTCACCGATGGCCAGAATGACCAAGGCGGACAAGATTGCGGCCAATATCAGACTGATCAGCGGGATCAGCACCACATCGGCCCATTTGGGCATCTTTTCCATGTTACGCGGCCTCTCCCGCAACACCGGCCATCAACAGGCCAAGTTCTTTTTCATCTGTTTCATGGGGCAGACGTTCGCCCATGACATGTCCGTCAAACATCACAGCGATGCGATCCGATAGCGAGAAGATTTCTTCTAACTCAACCGAGACGAGCAAGATTGCCTTACCCTGATCGCGCAGCGCAACGATCTGCTTGTGAATGAACTCGATCGCGCCGATGTCGACGCCGCGCGTTGGTTGTCCGACCAATAGAAGATCCGGGTTCCGTTCAATTTCGCGTGCGACAACGATCTTTTGTTGGTTCCCGCCCGAGAAGCTCTTGGCTGTAAGCCACGCATTAGGTGGTCGGACGTCGAATTTCTCGATCTTGCGCTCGGTATCGGCGCGCAGGGCGGCGTTGTTCATGAAAATCCCGCTCTGGTAGGCAGGATCACGGTGATAGCCAAAGGCCACATTCTCCCAAGCGTGAAAGTCCATCACAAGGCCTTCGCGCTGACGGTCTTCGGGCACGTGTGCGATATGTTGGGCCCGACGCGCCTGACCGTCCGATCCCGGACCGCTGAGCGCGAGCGGGCTGCCATTCAGTTTGATTGAACCCTGACCCGGACGCATGCCGCCCAGAACTTCCAGAAGCTCCGATTGGCCATTTCCGGCCACGCCAGCGATACCGACGATTTCACCGGCCCGAACGGTCAGGTCGATACCCTTGACCCGTTCGACCCCGGCCGAATCGAAAACGCTGAGCTTTTCAATTTCCAAAACGGGCTTACCGGGTTGCGCAGGTACTTTGTCGACCTGCAGCAGCACCTTGCGGCCCACCATCAGCTCGGCCAGTTCCTCGGGGCTGGTGTCGGCTGTTTTCACCGTCGCCGTCATCTGACCGCGCCGCATGACCGAAACCGTATCGGTGTTTTCCATGATTTCGCGCAGCTTGTGCGTGATCACGATGATCGTTTTTCCTTCGGCCCGCAGGCGGTCAAGGATGCGGAAAAGCTGGTCAGCCTCGGACGGGGTCAGAACCCCGGTGGGTTCGTCCAGAATCAGAATTTCGGCCTTGCGGTACAGGGCCTTCAGGATCTCGACCCTTTGCTGCATTCCGACACCGATCTCGTCGATGCGCTTGTCGGGATCAACGAACAGCTCGTATTCTTCTTCTAAAGCTTTCAGTTCTTTGCGCGCTTTGGACAAGGACGGGGCCAGCAGCCCGCCATCCTCGGCACCAAGAACGATGTTTTCCAGAACGGTGAAATTCTCAACCAGTTTAAAATGTTGGAACACCATCCCGATCCCGGCAGCAATGGCCGCCTGGCTGTCAGGGATGTCGGTCTTGTTGCCGTTAATCCAGATTTCACCTTTATCGGCTTTGTAAAAGCCGTAGAGGATGCTCATCAGCGTGGATTTGCCCGCACCGTTTTCACCGATGATCCCATGGATCGTACCGGGGGCGACGCTGATAGAAATGTCTTTATTGGCCTGAACCGGCCCAAAGGCTTTGGATATCCCTTTGAGCTCAATGGCGGGGACGGTCATGTCTTGTCCTCAATTGCCGAAAGGGCCGCGGTGTCATACGCGGCAGAGTCGGGGGCAAGGCGGAGGTTGTACCCCCGCCTTGCGCGATATCAGAACTGCAGTGCCGGGCAGCTGTCGTTCTCATAATAGCTGACAACAGAAACGTTACCGTCGATGATGTCCTGACGCGCTTTGTCGACTGCGCCTTTCATCTCGTCCGAGACCAGAGGTGCGTTGTTGTCATCCATGGCGACGCCAACACCTTCCTCGGCCAGACCCATCTGGAACACGCCGGTTTCCAGGCCTTCGCCCGCTGACATCGCGTCATAAACGGCAACATCAACGCGTTTCAGCATCGAGGTCAGAACCTTACCCGGGTGCAGGTGGTTCTGGTTGCTGTCCACGCCGATCGACAGGATGCCTTCGTCTGCCGCGGTCTGCAGTACGCCAACACCGGTGCCGCCAGCGGCCGCATAGATCACATCAGCGCCCTGGCTGATTTGTGCTTTGGTTAGTTCCGAACCCTTCACCGGGTCGTTCCATGCTGCCGGGGTGGTGCCGGTCATGTTGGCAACAACATTGATGTCAGGGTTTACCGCCTTGGCACCCTGCGCATAACCGCAGCCAAAGTGGCGGATAAGCGGGATATCCATGCCACCGATAAAGCCGACGGTGCCGGATTCCGATGCCATCGCGGCCATCATGCCGACCAGATATGATCCTTCATGCTCGGCAAAACCGATTTGACGGATGTTGGGGATGTCCAACCAGTTGACGTCAACTGCAACAAATTTGGTGTCCGGGTAGTCAGCAGCCACGGCGGACAGCGGATCTGCCATACCAAATCCCATCGTGATGATTGGGTTTGAGCCGGATTCAGCGAAACGGCGCAGAGCTTGCTCGCGCTGTGCTTCGGACTGGATTTCGATCTCGTTGTAGGTGCCGCCTGTTTCTTCGGCCCAACGCGACGCGCCATTGTGGGCGGCTTCGTTAAACGATTTGTCGAACTTGCCGCCGAGATCAAAGATCAGGGCAGGATCTGCCAGCGCAGCGCCAGCCGTAAGTGCGACTGCGGCGGTGGCACCCATCAAGGATTTCATCAGGGTCATTTTATACTCCCGTTTGTTATTATCGGTCGGGGCGAAGATAGCCCCGTTCACCCACTGTTAGCGAGCATAACTGTTGTGATGGCGGGAATTAAGGACGTTTGCAACCGCCGTGGTCAACAGATTTTTGACCATTTGGTCGAAAAAATATGTCTTAAGCGGTCAATCCAGCGCGGATTCCATCACGATAGCATCGATTTTCTGATTGTTTTCGCGCAGGTAATACCCCTTGCGCAAACCACAGGCGCGATAACCGCTGTGTTCATACAGCGCGATGGCGGGCAGGTTATCCGCAGCGACGTCCAGGAAAGCGCGCGTCGCGCCCAAAGCCTTTGCTTTGGAATGCCACTCTTGCATGCACGCTCGGGCCAGGCCCTGCCGCTGAACGTCTGGATGCGTGGCGATTGTCAGCAATTCAGCCTCATCGCCGATCACCTGGAACAGCGAAAAAGATTGAGTATTTCCAACGATATGTATGAACCGATTGTTCAGAAGATCCGCAAATTCGACCGCAGCCCACGACCGTGACTGGGTAAATGCCGCCGCGTGTGTTTTGGCAAGTTCCTCGGGGCTCATCAGTCCAGCAAAACCGGGGGTGTGTCTTTGGAAGGGGCCGCATCCGCAGGCCGAACATAGAGTGGCGCTGGCTGCGCAGTTTCGGTTTGCCACCTTTGCCCGGCGACCCGGGCAATAGCACGAACCTGTGCATCGGCGTCGTCATTCAGGATCAGAGGGCCAAGTGATTCTGCCTCAGTTTGAGGCATTAGCATCGGACCTTGGTCCGGGAACGCCACGTAAACCTGATCACGCGGGGCGCGGATCGCAGGCAGGGCGTCCGTAGGCATTTCGGCCAAAGCGTCGAACCCGGACACGCCTACCGCTGGAACGCCAAGCCCTAGGGCTAGGCCGCGCGCCGCAGAAACCGAGATTCGGATGCCGGTAAAGTTTCCGGGTCCAACGCCGACACCGATCGCGGACAGGTCTTTCCACCCATATCCGGCATCGGCCAGAACTTCTTCCAGCAACGGCATCAGACGTTCGGCTTGACCGCGCGACATGGCTTCGATGCGCGAAGTCACGATCCGGTTGCCGCACAACAAAGCGGCCGCGCAATGCGCGGCCGATGTATCAAACGCCAAAATAATGGGGTCAGACGGCAACAGGACGAACCTCGGTCACTTCGGGGATGTAGTGGCGCAGCAGGTTTTCGATACCCATCTTCAACGTCAGGGTCGAAGACGGGCAGCCCGCGCAAGCACCCTGCATGTGCAGGTAGACAACGCCCCGGTCAAACCCGTGGAACGTGATGTCGCCGCCATCCTGAGCAACTGCCGGACGGACGCGGCTATCAAGCAAGTCTTTGATTTGATTAACTACTTCTGCATCCTCGCCGGTGTGCTCTGCATGGCCCGATGCGGCTGTTTCACCAGCGCCGATGACCGGTTGGCCGGATTGATAATGCTCCATCACCGCACCCAGAATCGCAGGCTTGATGTGATCCCATTGGACATCATCGGACTTGGTGACGGTCACGAAGTCATTGCCGAGGAATACACCCGTTACTCCGCTAACCGCAAAAATCCGTTTTGCCAAAGGTGATTTTTCACCGGCTTCAGCCGATGGGAAATCCGCAGTGCCCGCTTCCAGCACGGTTTGGCCGGGCAGAAATTTCAAGGTTGCAGGGTTCGGCGTGGATTCGGTCTGGATGAACATGTCACGGCTCCGTTTCAGTTGCTTCTGATATGCGGGTCCGGGCCGGATAAGTCAAGATTTGGAACGATTCTAAATGTTGGCCGCCAACCGGATCGCATCATCCAACCGATCATCTCCCCAGTATAGTTCGTCGCCGACCAGAAAACTCGGCGCACCGAACAGTCCTTTGGCCTGTGCGGTTTTGGTCTGCTCGATCAGAGCTGACTTGATCTCGGGGTCTCGGGTTCTGTCCAAAAGGTCGTCAGGCAAACCGGCGGATTTCAGGCAATCAACCAGAACTGCATCGTCCGACACATTCTGACCTTGTGCGAATTCGGCTTTATAGACCGCCCGAACAAATCGCGCCCTGTCGGTCTGATTTTCAATAGCCAGCGTGAGGCGCGCAGCCTTCAGGCCGTTTTGCGGAAACGGGTCCGGCTGCCGGAAGGGCAGGCCGCGCTGCGTCGTCAAACGCTCCACATCGCGCCACATATAGCGCCCTTTGGCCGGGTAAATGTTAAACGGAGAATTGTTCCAGCCCTGCGCCGCGAAAATGGGCCCCAGAAGAAAGGGATGCCATTCTACGGCGACGTTATGCTGTGCCGCAGCCTGTTCGATTCGCATGGCGCTGAGGTAGGAATAGGTCGATGCGAATTCGAACCAGAACTGGATGCGGCATTGCATTGGGTGGCCTCAGGTGATGGCTTCCAGCTTTTCCTTGCTTAGGTCGCCGGGCACAATTGTGATCGGAATCGGCAGGCTGCCCGAGTTTTTGGTCAGCTGCGTCACCAGTGGACCGGGCCCTTTCTTTTCGATGCCAGCCCCCAGGACCAGAACGCCGATGTCCGGGTCTGACTGGACATGTTCGATGATCTGAGGGACAGGGTCGCCTTCGCGAATTGACAGCTCGGGATCGATCCCTTGTTTGTCGCGCATCCATTTGGCGAAAACTTCGTAATGCGCATGGATGCGTTCGCGCGCCTCTTCGCGCATGGTTTCGGCCACACCGATCCAGTGATTGAATTCATCGGGTGGGATGACGGACAGGATCGTTACCCCTCCACCGGTATGGGCTGCACGCATTGCAGCAAAACGCATCGCGTTAAGGCATTCGCGGCTGTCATCCAGAATGACTAGAAACTTACGCATGGGTGTCCTCGTGTATTTAGGGGGATCATGCCCGACCAAATGCGGGCTGGCAACACGGCGTATGACTACCGAGTGCTTGCAGCCCAGTCCCAATAGAGCGCGCGCGCGCGGCGTGCAATCGGTCCGACCTGATATTGAGTGTCCTCCAACGCCGTGACGGGGGTTAATTTGTTCATGTTACCGGTCATAAACACCTCGTCCGCCTTATGAAAATCTTCAAAGCTGAGGACGGATTCGTGGACCGTCACGCCGTCGGCGCGCAGGTTTTTGATATGTCGCGCTCGGGTGATTCCGGCCAGAAAAGTTCCATTGGGCGTAGGGGTGAAGACCTCGCCATCGCGAACCATGAAGATGTTTGCGGTCGCGGTTTCCGCTACATGACCCAAGGCGTCCGCCACCAGTGCGTTCGAGAACCCTTTGGACTTGGCCTCTTTCAACATTCGGGCGTTGTTGGGATACAGGCATCCGGCTTTGGCATTCACAACGGATGATTCCAGAACCGGTCGGCGGAATCGCGTGGTGGTGAGCGTGACCGAAGCTGTTTCCGGTGCCATTGGTATTTCTTCCAGACAGATAGCAAAGCCGGTGCTGTCCTGCTGAGGAACGATGGCTGTCGCATCGCCGTCGATGCCCCAATACATCGGCCGAATATAGACGGCGGAACCTTTGGCATAGCCATCCAGCCCTTCGCGGACGATTTCGACCATCTGTTCGGTCGTCACGGTCGGTGTCAGCAAAAGCGCCTCGGCCGAGCGGTTGACCCGTTCGCAATGGGCCACTAGATCCGGGGTCAGCCCGTCGAAGAATCGCGCGCCGTCAAAGACCGAAGACCCCAGCCAAGCGCCATGGTCTGCCGCACGCATGATCGGGGCATCCCCGTTGTGCCACTGACCATCAAAATAGGTGCGGATATTTTTGCCGACTGCCATGACGCCCTCCTTTGCCCTTGGGGCAACCTAGGAAGGCGTCACGGGAAGGTCCAGCGCAATCAGCCTTGTTTTGCGCCAACCATACCCACGATGTCGTAGGTCTGTTGCAGGATCGGGGCCGCTATCGCCCGCGCCTTTTCCGCGCCGCGTGCAAGAATCCGGTCAATCTCGGCCTCTTCACCCATAAGACGGGCCATCTCGGTCGAGATCGGCGACAGTTTGGCGACCGCCAGCTCAGCGAGCATCGGTTTGAATTCACCGAATTGCTTGCCGCCGAATTCGGCCAAAACCTGTTCCGCCGTTTGATCGCTGAGCGCGGCGTAGATGTTGACCAGATTGCGGGCCTCGGGGCGTTCAGACAGACCATCGGTTTCTGAAGGCAGCGCATCCGGGTCGGTCTTGGCCTTCCGGATCTTTTTGGCGATCGCATCGGCATCGTCGGTCATATTGATCCGGGTCATGTCGGACGGGTCCGAAGATGACATTTTACGAGAGCCGTCGCGCAGGTTCATCACACGCGGCGCGGGGCCGCCGATGACCGGCTCGGTCACCGGGAAGAAATCCACGCCGTAGTCATGGTTGAACTTGATGGCGATGTCGCGGGTCAGTTCCAGATGCTGTTTCTGGTCTTCGCCCACCGGCACATGTGTCGCGTGGTAGGTCAGGATGTCCGCCGCCATCAGCGCCGGATAGGCAAACAAACCCAGCGAGGCGTTCTGAGCGTTCTTGCCCGCCTTGTCCTTGAACTGCGTCATCCGCTGCATCCAGCCCATGCGGGCGATGCAGTTGAAGATCCAAGCCAGCTGCGTGTGCTCGGCCACCTGGCTTTGGTTGAACAGGATGGACTTTTCAGGGTCCAGACCGGCAGCAATAAATCCGGCGCAGACCTCACGGGTCTTTTCGCGCAGACGGGCCGGGTCTTGCCAGACGGTGATCGCGTGCAGGTCGACCATGCAATAGATGGTCTCGAAATCTTCGCCCTGCATATCCACAAAACGCTTGAGCGCACCCAGGTAGTTGCCAAGGTGCAGGTTTCCCGAAGGCTGGATGCCGGAAAACACGCGCGGCGTGAACTTGGTTTCGGTCATCGAAGGGAACTCCCGTCTGGAAAAATCAGCCCCCGTCGCTTACCCATGAGGTCAAGGGACGTCAACAGCCGTGAAAGGCCAGCCCAATGAGCAGTGAGCATTATACACCCGCCGTGAACCCTCTGCCGCCCGTTGTGGTGGCGTTGGTCCTGTTCATCATGGGGATCGAATTGGCGTTTTCGCTGGGTGCACGTGGTCTTGTGGGTGGGCCATCAGCGGTAGGTTGGCGGTTGGATGCCCTGCAGAGTTACACCTTTTCCCCGGATATTTTTCACTGGATGATCGAGAATGGACGTTGGCCGTTTGAACATGTGATCCGTTTCGTGACCTATCCGTTCGTGTCGGGCAGTTTTACCCAGGCGGTTTTTGTCAGCGTCTTCGTTCTGGCCATGGGAAAAATGGTGGCCGAAGTTTTCGGCGGTTTTCAAATGCTGATCATTTTCGTTTTGTCCGGTATCGGTGGCGCGTTGGTCTATGGGCTGTTGCTGAATCCCGCCTATCCGCTGGTCGGAGGGTTCCCGCCGGTCTACGGTCTGATCGGCGCGTTCACATGGCTGCTGTGGCGCAAGTTGTCACTGGTCGGCGAAAACCAGTCCCGGGCCTTCAGCCTGATCGCGGTTTTGATGGGCATCCAGCTGGTGTTCGGACTTTTGTTTGGCGGCACGTCCGATTGGGTTGCCGATCTGGGCGGGTTTGCCACCGGATTTGGTCTGTCGTTTTTCCTGGCACCCGGCGGATGGGCGCGGATCGTGGGACGTATTCGCCGCGACTGATCAGGACCGACGCAGCGCTTTTCTGAATTCGGACAGCTCGAACGCTTTGAAGAGGTGACCGAGTAAGAAATAGGCGGTAGCTGCAACTATGACCAGGACAAGCAGCGCCAGATAACGCCATCCGGGTACCTGGAAGGTCCAGCCAAAAATATGAAGGGCGGCGAAAAGCACAATGCCCATACCCAGCGATGCCGCGACGACGCGCCAGGCACGTCGTTTGAACCGGTCGTCAAACCGTGCTTCATCGCCGAAACGGCGCGCTCCAATCGCCAACAAGGCAACCATCGCCCAACCAGCAGTCGAAGCCGCGATCGCCGGTGCGATCCACCCCACCAACGGGTAAAGACCAAAGGCCAGCCCGGCATTGATGATCATCGCAACTACGGCATAGCGAAACGGAGAGCGGGTGTCTTCGCGCGCGAAGAACAAGGGCTGCAGCAGCTTTTGCAACATGAAAGCGGGCAGGCCGACGCCATAGATAGCTACGGCCAAGGCAGTGGCTGCCGTGTCCTCGGGGCTGAATTGGCCTCGTTCGAACAGGACCGACACCAGAGGTATTGGAATGATCAGAAAGGCAACCGTGGACGGCAGGGTCAGCAGCAGTGTGAACTCTCCGGCGCGGGAATAGGCATTGCGCGCCCCGCCCTTGTCCCCGGCCCGTAAGCGGCGGGACAGATCCGGGAGCAGGACGATCCCCACCGCAATACCGACCACGCCCAATGGCAATTGATA
Organism: Ruegeria sp. CDSB029; assembly: GCF_059611125.1. NCBI lineage: Bacteria > Pseudomonadati > Pseudomonadota > Alphaproteobacteria > Rhodobacterales > Roseobacteraceae > Ruegeria > Ruegeria sp. CDSB029. The sequence continues at coordinate 71,289 of NZ_JBXWOX010000007.1, read as the reverse complement.
CAGCCGATCCGCTGCGAATAGCCAACTGACAGCCTTTTCGGTTTTGGACGCGACCAACTGGCCAACCACCAGATTGACCTGCGTGACGCCCATCGCCAAAGCGGCGGGCACTGCAATGCGAACCATGCGTCGCATTTCCGGGCTGAGCTTGGGCAGGCCGGGACGGATGCGAATACCTGCTCGTTCTGTCGCCACCCAAACCAGCGCCAGTTGCGCGACCCCTGCCAGCGGAATGACCGTGATCAGCCACCAGATTACGTCGCCGCCAGACAGCGCGCCTGCGATCAAAGCAGTACAGGCAAAGATATTGAGTAAGACAGGCGCGGCAGCGGCAGCCGCGAACCGACCGGTGGCATTCAGAACGCCGGAAAACAGCGCGGCCAGCGACATGAACAGGATATAGGGAAAAACGACGTAACCGTAGTCGACAGCCATGTCGAAGCGTTCATCGCCATAGAACCCTTCGGCGGTCAGCCAAACAAGTCCAGGCATGAATACCATCGCCAATCCAACCAGTGCCAAAACAGCCGCCGTCAGCAGGTTGAAGGCATCCTGAGCAAACCCTTCGGCGTCTTCTTCGCCCTCCAACCGTTTCGAGAACATCGGTACAAAGGCGGCGTTGAAGGCACCTTCGGCAAAGAAACGACGAAACATGTTGGGCAGGCGGAAAGCGGCAACAAAGGCGTCCATCACCGGACCGGGCCCGATATAGGCGGTCAGCAGAATCTCTCGGAGAAATCCCAAAATTCGACTGGCCAGAGTCCAGAATCCGACCGTGAACAGGCCTGAAAACAACCGGATTTGTTTCATGAGATCGCGCGCTCCGCACCTTCAGTGATGGCTTTGCGCAGCTTGGTCTCAAGACCGCGTTGCTTGCTTTCGGAATGGTATTTCAGGCCGAACATGTCCTTGACGTAAAACGTATCGACAACCTGTTCGCCATAGGTCGCGATCACGGCGTTGGCGATATAGACATTGGCCGCAGCCAGCGTTCTGGTCAGGTCATACAACAGGCCCGGGCGGTCGCGGGTATCAACCTCGATGATGGTGTAGATCTCGGACCCGTCATTATCGAAGATGATATGGGTCGGCACATTGAAGGCGCGTTCGCGTTTCTTGATCTTGTCGCGCGATTTCAGAGCGTCACGCGCCACGACTTCACCCTTGAGCGTCTTTTGTATCATCTGTGTCAGTCGCGGTAATCGGCTGGCCTCAAAAGGGTGGCCCTCGGCATCCTGAATCCAGAACGCATCGGTGACGTACCCGTCCTTGGTGGTATAGCTACGGGCGTCGACCACGTTGGCCCCAACCAACGCAAGCGCGCCGGCGATGCGGGCGAAAATCCCTGGATGGTCTGCCATGGCAAAACACGCGCGGGTAGCGTCGCGATCGTCATCCGGATGCAGGTGAATTTCCATCGCGCCGGGGTCGCCGCTGTGTTCCAGCGCGCGTAGCATTTTCGCGAACTCAATATGAGTGGACAAATTCAAGCCCTGCCAATAGGGCGCATAGTGCCGCCCGGTTTCGGCCTTCAGGTCAGCCTTCGACCAATCGCCAAGCGCTGAACGCAGCGCCTTTTTGGCTTCTGCGCCACGGTTGGCCCGGTTCAGGTCTTCCATACCGGTTTCAAGCGCCCGTTTGGTTTCAGCGTGCAAGGCGCGCAGCAGGGTGGCCTTCCAGTTGTTCCAGGTGTTGGGCCCAACGCCGCGAATGTCACACACGGTCAGAACCGTGAGCAGATCCAACCGTTTGACCGTCTTAACCGCCTTGGCAAAATCGCGCACTGTGCGCGGGTCCGAGATGTCGCGTTTCTGCGCCATGTCGGACATCAACAGGTGATATCGCACCAGCCATTCCACGGTTTCCGAGTCCGATTTGTTCAGACCCAACCGTGGAGCAACCTTGCGTGCGATCTGTGCACCCAGAATGGAATGGTCCTCGGGTCGCCCCTTGGCGATATCGTGCAGCAGCAACGCTACGTAGAGGACCTTGCGATTAACCCCGCGTTTCAGGATCGATGAGGCCAGCGGTAGTGACTCGACCAATTCACCGCGTTCAATCTGGGCCAGGTTGACGATGGTCTGGATCGTGTGCTCGTCCACTGTATAGCTGTGATACATGTTGAACTGCATCATCGCCACGATGTGTTCGAACTCTGGCAAAAACGCCGACAATACTCCCAATTCGTTCATACGGCGCAGGGCGCGTTCCGGGTTGCCGTGTTTCAGCATGAGGTCCAGAAAAATGCGCTGCGCCTCTTTGTTTTGGCGCATGTCGTCGTCAATGAGTTGCAGATTGGCAGTTACAAGCCGCATTGCGTCCGGGTGGATCAGCATGCCCGTACGCAAACCTTCATCAAACAAACGCAGCAGGTTCAATTTGTCGGTAAGAAACTTCTTATGATCCGCCACGTCCAAACGACCGTGAACCACCTTGTATCCCGGCTTAACACGCGGCCTGCGCCGGAAGATGCGCTCCAGCAGGGCCTCGCCTTTGACATGTGCCGCTTCGAGTTTTGTCAGGAAGATCCGGGTCAGTTCACCGACCTTAGTGGCCTCGCGGAAATAGCGCTGCATGAAAACTTCAACAGCCCGTCGCCCAGCCCTGTCTTCATAACCCATACGCTCGGCAACCTCGACCTGCAGGTCGAAAGTCAGTTGCTCGGTGGCGCGACCGGTTACCAGATGCAGATGGGATCGGACCGCCCACAAAAACTCTTCGGCCTGAACAAAGGTGTTGAATTCCTCGGGTTCAAACAGGCCCAGAGGGACCAGCTCGGCCACGTCTTGAACGCCATAGATGTACTTTGCAATCCAGTAGAGTGATTGAAGATCGCGCAGCCCACCCTTGCCTTCTTTTACGTTGGGCTCGACCATATAGCGCTCGCCCTGTTTGTGGTGGCGCTCGTCACGTTCCTGCAGCTTAGCCTCGATGAATTGACGCTCGCTGCCCTTGAACATCTCGGTTTTCAGGCGGCTATCAAGCTCTTCGGCAAGGACCGCGTCGCCAGCCAGGTAACGCTGCTCCAGCATGGCGGTGCGGATGGTGAAATCCTCGGTGCCCAGTCGCAGACAATCCTTGATCGTTCGGGATGAATGGCCAACCTTAAGGCGCAGATCCCAAAGCATGTAGAGCATGGACTCGATGACACTCTCGGCCCAGGCGGTGATCTTGTACGGGGTCAGAAATAGCAGATCGACGTCCGAGGCCGGGGCCATTTCTCCGCGGCCATATCCACCAACAGCAAGAACCGCAATCTTTTCGCCCTGCGTCGGCGTCGCCAGCCGATGCAGATAGGTGCTGGCCACCTGCATCGCCGTGCAGACCAACCCGTCGGTAAGATAGGTGTAGGACCGTGTCAAAGGTCTGGCGTCAAAGGGGCGTTTAGCGAAGGCATCCGCAATGGTCTTGCGCCCAGCCTTTTGGGCATCGCGCAGGATGCGCACGGTTTCATTCCGCCGCGCGGCATTGTCCTGAATATTTTCAAAGGCTTCCGACAGTTGCGCCAGGATGGCGGTACTGTCAAAAATTTCATCGGCCGCGCAGATCAGCTCACCCTTGGGGGTGAGTGTCAGCACCGGCTGATCAGAAACCGGCGCCAGAGAAGCTTTGAGGGGCGGAGTCAATCACTACTACCTGTTTGTTCTGGATCGTGGCAACGGCCAGACCGCGTTCATTCGTACCGTCGGACCGAAGGCGGAAGATGCCACCAACGCCTTGGAATCCGGCGTTCTGGGTCAGGGCTGACGTGGTCAACGCGTCGGATTTGCCCTGGCTGACCAAAGCCGCAATTGCTGCAATGCCGTCATAGGCCAGACCACTGATCGGGTGCGGAGCCTCGCCATAGGTGTTGTTATACCGCTGGCGGTATGCCTGCGCCTTTGCCGGGTCGGGCAGGGCGAACCAGCCCCCTTGAACACCCGGCAGTTCTAACGTCTGTGCCGGTATGTCCCAGCGCGTCAGGCCGAGGAATTGGGTGGTGGCCGACGACACACCAGCTTCTGGCAACAGTTGCGAATACAGCGGCAGCGCACCAGCCGTCGTCGCTGTCAGAAACACCGAATCCGCACCGGCAGCATCCACGGTTGCCTTGATCGTCGGAACCGAGTTGATGACGCCTTGCTGGGACCGGTCATAGCCAACCGTACCAGCATTCGCTACGCGGCTGCTGGCAAGCGCAGTTGCAATCGCCGATTGACCAAGCTGCCCGGCTGCATCGTTGCTGTGGACGATGACCATGCTGGTCTTGCCTTGTGATCCGGAAAAGTTGACCAAACGGTTAGCCGTGTTCTGAAAGGTCGGGCCCAGAACAAAGACGTTGCCACCTGCAATGCTTGTATTGTTCGAGAAGGACAGCACGTTGACCTTGTTGTTTAGCACAGCGAGGCCTGCCGAGTTTGCTGCCTGCGCGTAAACCGGGCCAATGATGATCTTCGCCCCATCCGCGACGGCTTGTTGCGCCACTGTCGCGGCCGTGTTCGAGCTGCCCCGCGTGTCATAAACGCGCAGATCAATCTTAACATTCTGCAGATCAGCCATTGCCAGACGCGCTGCGTTCTCAAGGCTCCGTGCAAGTTGAGCGTCGCCCGAATTTCCCGATCCCGCCGGAACCAAAAGTGCGACCGGAACGGGTTTCGACGTGTTAATGGATGGGCCTCCACCAAGGCCGCCGGGCTCACATGCAGCGAGGAATGCGGCGGTTGCCAGGATCGCGGCGGATTTCGCCAGCTTGCGAACGGGCTTGCAAACGGTAAACATCTAAATGAAAACTCCCTGTCCCGGCGGCTTGGGGTACCACCAATCTGTTATGCCGCGATAATAAACGTCACGCTGTGAGGGTCCAGCTTTGAATTTCCAAAAAGTAAGATTGGGCGCTGGCCTGTATTTTGTTGCCACTCCGATCGGGGCGGCGCGCGATATCACGCTTAGAGCGCTGGATGTGCTCGCTTCGGCGGATGTCATCGCCGCCGAAGACACGCGCAGCCTGCGTCGGTTGATGGAGATTCACGGAGTCCCGCTGGATAGGCGGCGAATCCTGGCCTATCACGATCACAGCGGCGTAGGCGCGCGCGGCAAAATCCTTGATGCGTTGCAGGACGGGAAGTCTGTCGCTTATGCCTCCGAGGCCGGAATGCCGCTGATTGCCGATCCGGGATACGATTTGGGGAAGCAGGCCGCCGAAGCGGGTCATACGGTGACCTGTGCACCGGGACCGTCAGCGGCGCTGATGGCGCTGACACTGGCCGGGCTGCCGACAGATGCGTTCTTTTTTGCGGGCTTTTTGCCGAACGCGACCGGCGCGCGCCGGTCGCGGATCGAGGCATTGCGAGACGTGCCGGGCACATTGGTGTTTTACGAATCTCCGAAACGCGTGGCGGCGTGCTTGTCGGATCTTGCAACCGTGCTGGGCAATGACCGTCAGGCCGCAATGTGCCGCGAGCTGACGAAGAAATTCGAAGAAGTTCGCCGCGGGACGTTGGATGAACTGGCGGCCGACCTGCAAGGGCAGACAGTCAAAGGTGAAATTGTTCTGCTCGTGGACCGCGGACATTCGGAAACTGTTAACGAATTTGACGTAGAAGAGGCGTTGAAACGAGCCTTGGAAACCCATTCGGTTCGCGACGCGGCCGATCTGGTATCAGAGATGTACAAGCTGCCACGCCGCCCGATCTATCAGAAGGCTCTGAAATTGGGAAAGGGATGACATGGCCGCACGATCCGTTCGAAGTTCGGTGTCTTTTCATGCCGGGCAGGCTGCGGAGCAGCAGGTTGCATCAAATTATGAACAACGCGGCTATTCCATTCTAAATCGCCGCTGGCGCGGCGCCGGTGGGGAGATCGATCTTATTGCGCGCGACGCTCGCGGAGTTGTCTTTGTCGAGGTTAAGAAAAGCATCAGTTTCGATGCGGCCGCCGCCCGGATCAATCGCCGCCAGATGGATCGCATCTGCGCATCTGCGGCCCAATTCCTGGAAACCGAACCAGACGGGCAATTGACCAATGTGCGGTTTGACGCGGCTTTGGTGGATGCCTCGGGCGCCGTTCAAATTATCGAAAACGCCTTCGGTTTAACCTGATCCCCATTGAACCCCCGACGTGGCTGGGCCATGTATCTGGCGTGAAACTGAGGGACACGCCATGAAAATCGCCTTTCAGATGGACCCGATCGGGGCCGTGGATATCAATGCCGACAGCTCATTCCGTCTGGCCGAAGAGGCGCAGGCGCGCGGACACTCGCTGTTTTTCTACAGCCCGGATCAGCTGGCCTATCAAGAGGGGCGGATCACCGCACGCGGTCAGGACATGAAAGTTCAGCGCGTGGCAGGCAATCCGGCTGAACTTGGCCCGGAACATGAAGTGGACCTGGCAGAGTTCGACGTGATCTGGCTGCGCCAGGACCCGCCGTTTGACATGCATTACATCACATCGACCCACCTGCTGGACCGTCTTAAGGGCCAGGTGTTGGTTGTGAATGATCCGTTCTGGGTACGGAACTACCCCGAGAAACTGCTGGTTCTGGATTTCCCGGAATTGACCCCGCCGACAACAATTGCGCGCGACCTGCAGACCATCAAGACGTTCAAGGAAAAGCACGGCGACGTCATCCTCAAACCGCTTTATGGAAACGGTGGTGCAGGAGTTTTCCGACTGGATGCGAATGATCGCAACTTGACCTCATTGCATGAACTGTTCACCGGATTCTCGCGCGAGCCTTTGATTGTTCAGAAATTCCTGCCGGATGTCAGCAATGGCGATAAGCGTGTGATTCTGGTCGATGGTGACGCAGTCGGTGCGATCAACCGCGTACCGGCCGCGGGCGAAACGCGTTCGAATATGCATGTGGGCGGTCGCCCTGAGAAAATCGGCCTGTCTGAGCGCGATTTGGAAATTTGTGCCGCGATTGGACCGTTGCTGAAAGAAAAAGGCCAGATCTTTGTGGGTATCGATGTGATCGGCGACTACCTGACAGAGATCAACGTGACCTCGCCGACCGGCATTCAGGAACTTGAGCGGTTTAACGGCGTGAACGTCGCTGAAAAGATCTGGCAGGCGATTGAGGCCAAGCTTTAAGACGCGGCCTTGGCGCTGATACGAAAGCTGAGCGCCTCGGCAATGTGAGGGCGCCGGACATCCGGTGCCCCGTCCAGATCAGCGATGGTACGCGCCACACGCAGGATTCGGTGAAAGGCGCGGGCGGACAAGCCAAATCGCTCGGCCGCCTTCAGCAACAGGTCTTTGCCTTCAACATCCGGGGCAGCGATTTCATCCAGCAATTTACCCTCGACATCGGCGTTCTGACGGGTGGAAGGTGTGTCGCGAAACCGCTCTGCCTGAATCGACCGGGCTTGTTCGACGCGCGCGGCAACGGTGGCGGAACCGTCACCCGAGGGTGGTAGGTCCAGATCGGTGAAACTGACCGGGGGCACCTCAATCCGCAAATCAAACCGGTCCATCAGCGGCCCGGAGATTCGGCTCAGATAATCCTCTCCGCAAACAGGTGCGCGGGAACAAGCGCGCCCGGGATCGGTGAGGTAGCCGCATTTGCAAGGGTTGGCCGCCGCGACCAACATGAACCGGCAGGGGTATTTCACATGGGCATTTGCACGCGCGACCATGACCTCTCCAGTTTCAATCGGCTGGCGTAGTGTCTCCAGAACCGTGCGCGGAAATTCCGGGAACTCGTCCATGAACAGAACGCCGTTGTGGGCCAGCGAAATCTCGCCCGGCTTTGCCCCCCTGCCGCCACCAGCGATCGCCGCCATGGACGCCGTGTGATGAGGTTCGCGAAACGGGCGGCTGCGACTGATTCCGCCTTCGTCCAAGAGCCCGCACAGAGATTGGATCATTGAGGTTTCCAAGGCCTCTGCTGGCGTGAGCGGCGGCAAAATTCCGGGCAGCCTAGCAGCCAGCATAGATTTCCCTGATCCGGGCGTGCCGGTCATGATCAGATGATGTCGCCCGGCCGCGGCGATTTCCAAGGCGCGTTTGGCGCGCTCTTGCCCTTTGACGTCGCGCAGATCCCTCGCGCTGGGCTCAAGTGTAACTTCGCCGGGTTGCGCGGCGGGCAGAGGGGACTGGCCCGAGAAATGCCGCACCACGTCCCCAAGAGACCCAGCCCCGATGACCTGCGTCGCATCGACCCAAGCAGCCTCGGCGCTTGACGCGCGCGGGCAAAGCAAAGCGCGGTCCTCTGCTGCAGCGGTCATTGCGGCAGGCAAGGCGCCAACAACAGGTACCAGAGAGCCGTCCAGAGACAGTTCGCCCAGCGACACCGACCCTTCGGCGGCGTCCCGAGGAATGATCTCTAACGCAGATAGCAGCGCGACCGCGATGGGAAGGTCGAAATGGCTGCCTTCTTTGGGCAGGTCGGCGGGTGACAGGTTGATCGTGATCCGTTTCGACGGCAATGCGATGGCCATGGAACTTAACGCGCTGCGGACGCGGTCCCGCGCTTCGGACACAGCTTTGTCGGGCAATCCTACGATGGAAAAGGCGGGCAATCCCGGCGAGACGGCGCATTGCACCTCGACCGGGCGGGCATCAACCCCTTGAAAAGCAACAGTATGGGCGCGGGCAACCATGAATGACCTTTTTGGTTAACAGGTCGTTGCTGCCACGGTCGCGGTTTAAGAATCGTTAACAACGCGGGTCATTTCGGTGAATTTCGGCCAGGCTCCGGGATCAGCGACAGTTTTGTCACGGCAGAACGAATTACAGAACCCCCAGCGTTGGCCGTCGAGTTCAAGAACTGCAGTAATGGCTTTGCCGGAATAGGGGCAGGTGTCATTGATTGACGTCGTGCCATGCACCGCCTTTGCCTGCGACGTGCCGCCGATTGGCCAAGGTTTTGATTGCAGATCCATTGGGTAGGGAAACGGGTCGTATTCGACCGTCAGTCCCATCGCACGCCATTGGCGGACGGGTCCATCTGACAGCAACTCAAGACAGTATTCGCGACTGGCATTAGACACGGGCAAGCCGTAGCCGATGATCCGCGCTGCGACTGGTGTGTAGAACACGTCAGCCAGCGAATAGCGACCGAACAAAGGACCGGTATTTGCGCCTGACACATCACGGGCACGAGCCCACAAGGTCTCGATCCTTGCCAGATCGGTGCGCGTCTCTGACGAAGGAACGAACCCTTGCCAACACTGTTTGAGTTGCATCGGACACTGCCCGCGCAATGCGCCAAATCCAGCTACCATTTCCGCGCAAAGCCATCGCGCGGTGGCGCGCGCGGCAGGATCTTCGGGCCACAACCCGGCTTCCGGATGCAACTCGGCCAGCGTTTCCGCCATCGCCAGACTTTCCCCAACAACGGTGCCATCGGGCAATCGCAGGGCGGGGACAAGGCGCGCAGGGGCGAGGGGTTTCATATCCTCGGCCATGGTCCCCGAATAAAGGCCGATCATATGGGAACGATAGGGCAGACCGAACTTCTCAAGCATCAGCCACCCGCGCATGGACCAACTGGAAAACAGGCGGTCTCCAATAAACAATTCATAAGTCATACGGCAAGGATGGCGTGGCCGACCCGTTCAGTAAATCAGTGATTTGTGCGCGGTTGCATCACGGAAGATGATTGATCTGCCCAACGGACCAGTGTTTTCCGTGATGCGTGATTTCGGTAACCGAAAGGTTGTCGATGCGATGGCTGAAAGCCTCTTGCGCGTCGACGTCCAGCGCCCTTTGGACCTGTGTCAGGATCACGCCAAAATGCGCCACGACCACAATATCGCACCCGCTGTGGCGCGCGATTAGTTCGTCTACGGCTGCGTTGACGCGTCCGCGAACCTCGTTCCAGCTTTCCCCGTTGGGGGGGCGTACGTCGCCGGGGCTATCCCAATATGCGAATGCAAGCTCGGGGTCTTCGGCCTCGATCTCTTTGAAAGCACGCAGTTCCCACGTGCCGAAATTGATTTCGCGCAGCGCGGATCGATGCGGTAATCGCTGGCGACTGCCCTGTATGGCTGAGGCGGTATCTGCGGCCCGGCTCAGATCAGAGGAAACAACAAGTGCCTTGGCGGGTAGGTGATCATGCAAGCGGGCAACGGCTGCGCGATCGCTCAGATCGGCGGGAAGGTCGGACCAACCGACCATCGTTTTGGCATGAGTTGGGCCATGACGCACAAGATGCAGACGTGTCAATCCAGTTGTCCCTTCACTACAATTGGCAATCCGGCCGTTACCTGCACCACCAGATCGGCCTCGGCGGCCAACGCGATGTTCAGCCGCCCCTGCGCCTCGCGGAACCGACGGGATAGCGCATTGTCCGGGACGATCCCGTGTCCAACCTCGTTCGAGACGATGACGACCTGTGAGGAACACAAGCGTAGGGACTGCAAGAGCGCGCTTTGCGCCTGCTCCAGATCGTTTTCTGCAAGCAAGTGATTGGTCAGCCACATGGTGGCGCAGTCGATCAGACAAACAGAGTTCGGGGACAAATCTGCCAATGTCGGGCCAAGGTCAAGCGGTGCCTCGATCGTCTTCCAGCCTTCGCCCCGTTGGGAAATATGGCGCTGAACCTTACCTCGCATCTCATCATCAAACACTTGTGATGTCGCTAGGTAAACTCTCTTTTTTCCTGATGAAACAACAAGATGTTCGGCAAAAGCCGACTTGCCCGAGGCCGCGCCGCCCAACACAAAGGTTAAATCCGGACTCACGATAATTACCTTCCATGTGATCCACCCGGTTTTGTTTTGCGTATCGTTCATAGGTCGGCAAAGCAACCCCGGCCCGCGCCTGTGAAAAGGGGAGATTTCAATGGCACTGGACAATGCGAACGACTTCTCGATGTCCCGGAGGGCAATGAAAGCTGAACTTCTGGATGCGGAAACAGAATTGAAGTTGGCATATGCGTGGCGGGATGACCGCGATGAACAGGCCCTTCACCGGTTGATCACAGCCTATATGCGCCTGGCTATTTCAATGGCGGCCAAGTTCAAACGCTATGGCGCGCCGATGAATGACCTGATCCAAGAGGCAGGTCTGGGCTTGATGAAGGCCGCCGACAAGTTTGATCCCGATCGGGGGGTGCGGTTTTCGACCTACGCGGTCTGGTGGATCAAGGCGAGCATTCAGGACTATGTGATGCGCAACTGGTCCATGGTTCGGACCGGATCCACATCTTCGCAAAAATCACTGTTTTTTAACATGCGACGTGTGCAAGCCCGACTAGAGCGTGAGGCCGCAACCGATGGCATGGATCTGGACCGGCATCAGCTGCATCAGATGATCGCCGCCGAAATAGGCGTGCCGCTGCGGGACGTTGAAATGATGGAAGGCCGCCTGTCAGGCTCTGATTTCTCGTTGAATGCCGTTCAATCGGCAGATGAAGACGGCCGGGAATGGATCGATGCGCTGGAAGATGAGCGCGAACAAGCCGCGGAGGCGGTCGAAAACAGTCACGATACCCAGCAATTGCGTGAATGGCTGGTGACGGCAATGCAGGCTTTGAATGATCGCGAGAGGTTCATTGTCCGCGAACGCAAGTTGCGCGAACCCGCCCGAACGCTGGAAAGCCTTGGTCAGGAACTGAGTTTGTCCAAGGAGCGCGTGCGTCAGCTTGAGGCTGCGGCTTTTGTGAAAATGCGCAAGAACCTTGAAGCCCAATCGCGTGAGGTGCAACACTTCATCGCATGAAACATCTTGCGATTCTGCTTTGTGTACTGGTGGTTATGGCCAACCCTGGCCATGCCGATGAGTTGATACCCGACGACGTTGTGTCTGCGATGACGTCTGCGGACGTCGTCATATTAGGCGAAATTCACGACAACCCGCAGCACCACATCATTCAGGCCGAGGCGTTGAAGGCCATCAATCCCTCGGCGGTTGTCTGGGAAATGGTGACTGAAGAAGGTGCTCAGAAATTGGCGGACAAGGCCATTTCCGATCCGGAAGAGCTTGCCAGAATTCTGAAGTGGCTCGAATCCGGTTGGCCGCCGCTTAGCATGTACTACCCGGTCTTTCAGGCCTCAGACGCGCCGGTTTACGGTGCCATGGTTCCGCGTGCGGCGGCCCGCGCGGCAATGGAACGTGGCGCCGCCACGGCTCTGGGTGCTGATGCTGCCCGTTATGGATTGACGGTGCCACTGCCGAAGGATGAGCAGGCCGAGCGTGAGGCTGATCAACTCGCTGCCCATTGCAACGCAATACCAGAGACTGCGCTGCCGCAACTGGTCGCAATCCAACGGTTGCGGGATGCGGTTCTGACAAGGGCCATTTTGCGCGCTTCGGATGATGCGGGCGGACCTGTTGCAGTGATCACCGGCAATGGTCATGCCCGTAAGGACAGAGGGATTCCAACCTTTCTGTCCCGACTACGCCCCGGTTTGAAAGTTTTCGTACTGGGTCAGTCCGAGGATGGCGTCATCGACGGTGAGTTCGACGCTGTGATCGACAGCCCCGGCAACGAACGTGAAGACCCTTGTCTGGCGTTTGAGACACAGAATTAACCGCTGGAACTGTCCGTCGGCCTTGCCTAATGTCGGGCCGACCGGGACGGGAAGGGCACAATATGCTGGCATCGAAACGCATTCTTCTAATCATCGGCGCTGGAATCGCGGCCTATAAGTCGCTGGATCTGATCCGGCGGCTTAAAGAACGTGGTGCTTCGGTAACACCGGTTCTAACAGGCGCGGCAGAAGAGTTCGTAACCCCGCTGTCGGTCTCGGCGCTGGCTGGAGAGAAGGTTTATCGCGATCTATTTGACCTGACGGACGAGGCCGAGATGGGCCATATCCAACTATCGCGGTCCGCCGATCTGATCGTGGTCGCACCGGCAACAGCGGACATGATGGGAAAGATGACGGCTGGGCTGGCCAACGATCTGGCCTCGACCCTGCTGATGGCGACAGATACCCCGGTTTTGTGCGCACCGGCGATGAACGTTCGCATGTGGGACCATCCGTCAACACAGCGCAACCTCAAGCAACTGCAGGCAGATGGCATCCGGTTCGTTGGCCCAAATGAAGGCGACATGGCTTGTGGAGAGTACGGCCCAGGTCGAATGTCGGAGCCTCTTGAGATTGTGGCCGCGGTCGAGGCGCAACTTGGCAACGGTCCGCTGAAGGGCAAGCGCATTCTGGTCACCTCCGGCCCGACACATGAACCGATCGACCCTGTGCGCTACATCGCCAACCGGTCCTCGGGCGCGCAGGGCACTGCGGTGGCACGGGCGTTGTCTGCGCTGGGTGCTGATGTGGTTTTTGTCACCGGCCCTGCCGATGTTTCGCCGCCCGAAGGTGTGCAGGTGATCCGCGTGGAAACCGCGCAGCAGATGTCTGACGCGGTCGACGCTGCACTGCCGGTAGATGCGGGTGTGTTTGCTGCTGCGGTTGCGGATTGGCGCATGGCGGCTGCTTCGGACAAGAAGCTTAAGAAAAGCCGCGATGGTCTTCCGGTGCTTGAGTTTGCTGAGAACCCGGACATCCTCAAACGCGTGTCCAGGCTGGATGCGGGGCGGCCGACGTTGGTAGTTGGCTTTGCCGCAGAAACTGACAACGTGCTTGAACACGCGACCGCAAAACGTGCGCGAAAAGGTTGTGATTGGATCGTCGCCAATGATGTCAGCCCGGCGACCGGCATCATGGGGGGCTCGGAAAACGCGGTTACCCTGATCTCGGACGATGGGGCTGAAGAATGGCCGCGTATGGGCAAGGATGCCGTGGCGCAACGTCTGGCGCAAAAGATCGCCGACGCTTTGGCAAGCTGAACAAGAGGTGCAGTGATGGTAGCAATTCGTGTGATCCGCGAAGACGGGGCTGATCCGGCCATCGCTTTGCCGTCTTATGAAACGACCGGAGCGGCGGGGGCGGACGTCCGGGCAAACCTGCCCGATGGCGCGCCTATCACGCTGGCGGCGGGACAACGCGCCTTGGTCCCCACGGGGTTACGGATCGAGATCCCAAACGGGTACGAGGTGCAGGTTCGACCCCGGTCTGGCCTTGCGCTGAAACACGGGATTACCCTGCCTAATACGCCCGGCACGATCGACAGTGACTATCGCGGCCCGCTGGGGGTGATTCTGCTGAACGCCGGTCAGGAAAGTTTTGAGATTGCGCATGGTGAACGCATCGCGCAACTGGTCGTCGCCCCAGTCGTGCAGGCTGCGTTTGAACCCGTTGAGGTGCTCAGCGACACAGATCGCGGCGCAGGCGGTTTTGGCTCGACTGGACGCGGTTGATGCTTCTAGTTCTGATCCTTGCCGGTGCTCTATGGGGCATTGGGTACGTAGCGGGGGTGTCCCGAACTGCTCGCTCCGTGTCGGTCAGCGTTTTGCTGATCGGAGTACTTGTTATCCAAGTGACGTTGCCGGGTGGGCACCCGCTGCGCGAGGCAACCGGCGGGTCTGCGGCATTGTGGTTGATCCTGGGGGGCGCAGCGGTTTTGGTATTGAGCTATGGCAAGGTGCTCAAAACGCTGCGCAACCGTGCCGCGCCACAGCCAGCCGAGGAAACCGCGATGCAGTCTGACAAGTTCTCTGAGACCGAGTTGGAGCGGTATGCCCGCCACATCGTCCTGCGCGAACTGGGCGGGCCGGGGCAGAAAAAGATGAAACAGGCCCGTGTGCTGGTGATCGGCGCGGGCGGTCTTGGTGCGCCTGCATTGCAGTATCTTGCGGCGGCTGGGGTGGGCACCATCGGCGTGATCGACGACGATATTGTTGAAAACGCCAATCTGCAGCGGCAGGTGATCCATCGCGACGCCGATATCGGGATGCCTAAAGTTTTCTCGGCCCAGCAGGCCATGCAGGCCCAGAACCCAAACGTCGTTGTCCTGCCTTACCATCGCCGCCTGACCGATGAAATCGCAGCGGACCTGTTCGACGATTTTGACCTGATCCTCGACGGGACCGACAATTTCGACACACGCTATTTGGCCAATCGCACTGCGGTGGCGCTGGGTAAACCGCTGATTTCGGGTGCTCTGTCACAATGGGAAGGCCAACTGAGCGTCTTTGACCCGGCCAACGGTGCCCCGTGTTATCAGTGTATCTTCCCCGAGGCCCCGGCTCCTGGCTTGGCCCCATCTTGTGCCGAGGCCGGTGTCATTGGCCCGTTGCCCGGCGTGGTGGGCTCGATGATGGCGGTTGAGGCGATCAAAGTAATCACGGGCGCCGGGCAGGCGCTGCGCGCCGAAATGCTGATCTATGACGCGCTTTATGGCGAAAGCCGCAAGATCACACTGACCCGACGCTCAGATTGCCCCATCTGCCGAGCAGAAGACGCGTAGGGCAATCGTCGCGCCAGCATTGCAGTAGAATTTCGATGTATTGCAGGCACGGCCTCTGGACCATTCCACCCCGCCTCCCTAGCTTGACCAGCAAAGGAGATCCGCATGACCAATCCGATCCTGTCCGACTGGACCACCCCATTTGAAATCGCGCCATTCGCCCGGATTTCGGATGACGATTTCGCTCCTGCTTTGGAACAGGCGATGGCAGCCCATAACGCGCAGATCTACGCGATTGCAAACAACCCCGAACCGGCCAGTTTTGCCAATACAATCGAGGCACTTGAAGCGGCCGGAGAGCAGATGGACAAGGTTTTGTCTGTCTTTTTTACTGTTGCTGGGGCTGACAGCAACCCGGCGCGGGAAGAGCTGCAGCGTGCATTTTCGCCCAAACTGTCGGCGCATTTTTCAGGGATTTCTTCGAACAAAGCACTGTTTCAGCGGGTCGCGGACCTGTGGGCGCGCAAGGATCAGTTGAAGCTGACCGACGAACAAGCCCGCGTTCTGATGTTAACGCATCGTGGTTTCGTGCGTGCAGGTGCCGCATTGGATGGCGACGATGACACCCGCATGCAGGAGATCAAGTCGCGCCTTGCCTCGCTGGGGACTTCGTTCACCCAAAATCTTCTGGCGGACGAACGGGAATGGTCAATGGACATGTCCGAAGATGATTTGGAAGGGTTACCGGAATTCGTTGTGGATACGGCGCGGGCCGCTGGGGATGAGAAGGGGGCTGATGGACCTGTCGTCACTCTATCCCGGTCGCTGATCGTTCCGTTTCTGCAATTCTCTCCCCGCCGGGATTTGCGAGCGAAAGCCTACCGCGCCTGGACAGCACGCGGGGCCAATGGCGGTGAAACGGACAACCGCGAGATTGCTGCCGAGATCCTGAGCCTACGCGAAGAGCGGGCCAAGCTTTTGGGCTATTCCAGTTTCGCGGACTACAAGTTGGAAACCGAAATGGCTCGAACGCCAGACCGTGTTAGCGATCTATTGATGCAGGTTTGGGAACCGGCAAAAAAGCGGGCGGACGCGGATGCAGAAATCCTGACCACCATGATGCAGGAGGATGGCGTGAATGGCCCGCTCGAGGCTTGGGACTGGCGCTACTACGCCGAAAAACGCCGCAAGGCCGAACATGATTTGGATGAGGCAGCGCTGAAACCTTACCTGCAGCTTGATCGCATGATCGAGGCTGCCTTTGCCTGTGCCAACAGGCTATTCGGGTTAGAGTTCACCACGCTGGACGTGCCGCTTTATCACCCTGATTGCAGGGCTTGGGACGTGACGCGCGACGGGCAGCATATTGCGGTTTTCATTGGCGATTACTTTGCGCGTGGGTCCAAGCGCTCGGGCGCATGGTGCAGCGCCATGCGGGGTCAGGCAAAGTTCCCCAAGGAACAGGCCCCAATCGTAATCAACGTCTGCAATTTCGCCAAAGGTGACCCCGCGCTGCTGTCGTATGACGATGCGCGCACGCTGTTCCACGAGTTTGGCCATGCCTTACATCAGATGTTGTCCAACGTGACCTACGAAAGCATCTCGGGTACTAGCGTTGCACGTGATTTCGTAGAACTTCCCAGTCAGCTCTATGAACACTGGCTGGAGGTACCCGAGGTCCTGGCGGAATTTGCGACCCATGCTGAAACCGGTGAGCCGATGCCTCAAGACATGCTGGACAAGGTATTGAAGGCGGCGAATTTCGATCAAGGGTTCCAGACCGTGGAATACGTGGCCTCGGCACTGGTTGATCTCGCATTCCATGATGGCGCAGCACCATCTGACCCGATGGCAAAACAGGTCGAGGTACTGGCCGATATCGGAATGCCAAAAGCCATTGGTATGCGCCATGCGACACCGCATTTTGCGCATGTCTTCGCGGGCGACGGCTATAGTTCTGGCTACTACAGCTACATGTGGTCCGAGGTCATGGATGCAGACGCATTTGCTGCATTCGAAGAAGCTGGCGGAGCCTTTGATGCGGAACGGGCAAAGGCCCTTGAGGACAATATTTTATCCACAGGCGGGTCCCGCGAAGCCGAAGACCTGTATCTTGCGTTCCGCGGACGTTTGCCAGGGGTCGAAGCGCTGTTGAAAGGCCGTGGGCTAGTTGCGGCCTGACCGGATCAGTAGCCCAGATGGCGGTCAACGAGGTGCAGGAAGGGCTTTCCTTCCTCGCCTCGGATAATGTTCTCACAGATCACCTGAGCTGCGGTCGCCGGGCGGGTTTCGGACGCGATATGCGGCGTGACCGTCACGTTGGGATGCGCCCAGTAGGGGTGCTCTGACGGCAGGGGTTCCACGCGAAACACGTCTAGCGTGGCGTGGCTAACGTGCCCCGAATCCAGCGCGGCCAGCAGTGCATCGTCGTCGATCAATGGTCCGCGCCCGGGGTTGATGATCCGCGCGCCCTTGGGCAGCAAGGCCAGAGTGTCCGCATTCAGTGCATTCACCGTCGCCGGGGTATCGGGCAACAATAGAACCACGATCTCGGCACTAGATAAAGCGGTACGCAAGCCGTCAGTGCCGTGCAGGCAGGTCACGCCGGGGATGTCCTTTGCGGTTCTGCTCCAACCCGTGACTTTGAAATTCAGCGCGGCCAGCGCCGTTGCGGCGGCTTCTCCTAATGCACCAAGGCCCAGCACACACACATCCCGCTCGCTGGCAAGCGGCGGGGCGTCAGGTGTCCAGACACCGTCCTGCACCGTGATGTAGCGGTCCATGCCCAGATGATAGCGCAGCACCTGACCGACGACCCATTCCGTCATGCCGTGCTTTAGCCCGTGGTCAACCATCCTGGCCAACGGCACGGTCAGCGTTTCGTTGCCCGCGATTTTTTCAACACCGGCCCAAAGGCTCAGAACCGCCTTCAATCGTGTGTAGGGTGAAAAATCCAACAACCCGCTTGTTGGTGCATAAACGACGTAGTCGACCTGGTCAGGCTCAAACTCAGTTGCCAGACGGAAGTCCAGATTGGCCTGCGACAGCCCTTTTGTAAGTAGAGGTTCATACACGGGCCATTGTTCTGGGCGCGCGGAAAACAGGACGTTTACGGGCATGATGGGCCTTTCAATTCAGCGGGGGCGGTGAATATGCGCGCTTTGAACAATGCCGAAGGCAGCCATCAGAACCAGCATGGCGGACCCGCCGTAGCTGACCATCGGCAGGGGTACGCCCACAACCGGCGCAAGGCCCATGACCATGGACATATTGACCGCAAAGAACAGGAAGAAGTTGAGCGCAACGCCCAAGGTGACCAGGGATGAGAACCGGTCCTTTGTCGCCAAAGCCGTGACCATACAAAAGATAATAATCAGGGCGTAAAGGGTCAGCAAAGTGATGCCTCCGACAAACCCGAATTCCTCGGCCAGCGTGGTAAAGATG
Source organism: Ruegeria sp. CDSB029 (assembly GCF_059611125.1). Taxonomy (NCBI): domain Bacteria; kingdom Pseudomonadati; phylum Pseudomonadota; class Alphaproteobacteria; order Rhodobacterales; family Roseobacteraceae; genus Ruegeria; species Ruegeria sp. CDSB029. The sequence goes on along the minus strand of NZ_JBXWOX010000007.1, from coordinate 52,668 downwards.
AAGTCCGTGTGCTTTTCGGGCAGGAAGTTCAGGCGCGACTGTGTCCCTTGCATGAACCCGCGCCCGTTCCAGCCGCCTGACCCCAGCGCGATTTTCGACTGGGTAATGTGATAGCCTGCACCCAGCGGATCGGTGGAGGGATCAAGGAAGGTATCTATTCGGCGGAACTGGTAATCCTTGAGCAACTGCCACTCGGTGCCCCGGCTGTTGAACACGGTGGCAATTAGGCCGACCACCGCCGCGATAACGGCGGCGAAATAAGCCCAGTGCACACCAGCCAGGAACATCAGTCCCCCGCCCGCCGCCAACAACAGGATCGAGGTGCCCAGATCGGGTTGTTTTAGGACCATTGCCGTAGGGATCAGGATCAGGATGACCGGTATAAGCACCCAGAGCGGTCGCGATGTCTTATGAGACGGCAACCAATCGTAGTAGGCAGCCAGAACCATGACCAACGCAATCTTCATGACTTCGGAAGGCTGGAGCCTCATGAAACCAAGGTCGATCCAACGCTGCGCACCCATGCCGATGGTGCCAAAGAGTTCCACAAATATCAGCAGAACGATCGAGCCGAGATAGGCCAAAACGGACATGTTGCGCCAGAACCAGATCGGTACCAACGCGATGATGAACATAACGGTCAGTCCCAGTCCAAACCGCTCAATCTGGGGTTCGGCCCAGGGCATCCAGGACCCGCCCGCGACCGAATACAGCATCAGGAATCCGGCGCTGGCGACGCTGATCAGCAACAAAGTCAGCGGCCAGTTCATATAGAGGAATTTGCGAAACCCTGTTGGCGTGGATTTGACGGCGTACTCAAGATAGCTCATGCGCGGTCCTTTTCATCAGGTCGCGCTTTGGGGCGGCGGTCGCCCTCAAGCCGTTTTTGTTGTTCCTTGATGCGGTCACGATCTGCAACCGGATAAGCCTCGAGCGGCGGGGTGCCGTTGTACAGAGCCTGCAGCATGATATCCCGCGCGACCGGGGCCGCTGCCTTGGATCCGCCACCGCCGTGTTCCACCACCACTGCCACGGCGTACTTCGGATTGTCGTACGGCGCATAGCTGACGAACAGCGCGTGGTCGCGCCGTTCCCACGGCAGGTCTTCGTTGCGGATTACGCCAGCCGCGCGTTCGGCCTTGGTGATGTTGCGCACCTGGCTGGTCCCTGTCTTACCGGCCATGCGGAATTCATCATTGATGATGCGGCTGCGATAGGCGGTGCCAGCCCTGTCGTTTGAGACCGAGAACATCGCTTTGCGCACCTGATTCAGGTTGTACGGATTGACGTCCAGCGGCTCACCTGCTCCTGACGGTTCCTCGACGCCATTGACGGACCGCACCAAACGCGGCCTCACGGCCCGGCCTGTGGCGATCCTTGCCGTCATGACCGCAAGCTGTAGGGGCGAGGCCAGCATGAACCCTTGGCCGATCGAGGCATTCGCCGTGTCGCCTACCAGCCAGCCTTCACCATGGACCCGCTCTTTCCATTCCTGATTGGGGGCCAAACCGGCAGCGACAGCTGACATCGGGATGTCGTGCTTGACGCCCAGTCCGAACTTGCGCGCCATTTCAGAGATTTTGTCGATGCCGGTACGCACCGCGACATCGTAATAGTAGACGTCGCAGCTGCGCTTTAGCGACAAATTGAGATCCACTGTCCCATGCCCGCCGCGCTTCCAGCAGTGGAAGCGGCGGCTACCGACCTTCAGGTGGCCGGGGCAATAGACGGTGTTGCCGGGGCCAACAACTCCGGCCTCAAGTGCGGCAAGCGCAGTGATCATCTTGAAGGTCGAACCCGGCGGGTAGGTGCCCTGAACCGTCTTGTTGGCCAGCGGGCGGTAGTTATCTTCAGTCAATGCCCGGTAGTCCGCGACCGATATCCCGCGCACGAATAGGTTCGGGTCGAAACTGGGTGCAGAACTGATGGCCCGGATATCCCCGGTTTCGCAGTCGATGACGACTGCAGCCGCGCTTTCATCGGCCAGGCGCGCCTGGGCGTATTGCTGCAGGTCCGCATCAACGGACAATTGCAGATCGGCCCCGGCCTCGCCTTCTTGCCGGTCAAGCTCGCGCATGATGCGACCGGTGGCGTTGACCTCGACACGTTTTGCGCCAGCTTTTCCGCGCAGGCTGATTTCCTGTTTGGACTCCAGACCGACCTTGCCGATCTGGAACCGGGGGATACGCAGCACCGGTTCGGGATCTTCGATCAGGCTGAGATCATAGTCACTGACCGGCCCGACGTAACCAACGACATGAGCAAAATCCTCGTAGCGGGGATACTGACGGGCCATGCCCACCTCAGGCGTAACGCCGGGCAGGGCGGGCGCATTGACAGCGACCTTGGAGATATCCTCCCACGTGACCTGATCGGCCAGTGTGACTGGCAGGAACGGGGCAGAGCGGCGCATCTCAGTCTTGGCGCGGTCGATCTCTTCCTGAGTTAGCGGAATAAGCTCTGAAAGTTTGGCGATGACTTTGTCGACGTCGCCCGCATCTTCGCGGACCATAACAATACGATAGGACTGCGTGTTTTGTCCGATGATCTGGCCGTTGCGGTCATAGATGCGCCCGCGCGTTGGCGGGATCAGACGAATGTTGATCCGGTTTTCTTCAGCCAGCAGACGGTACTCGTCAGCCTGATCCACTTGCATAAAGCGCATTCGCGCTGCCAGGCCGCCGATAAACGCAGTCTGCAACCCACCCAGGATCAACGCGCGGCGCGGCAGGCGTTTATAGGCCAATCCTTGCGCTTTGGGATTGCGTTGTTTCATGCCCTGGCCCCTCTTGTGCCGGGGTCCGACACTGACACGCGCCGAACGCCAAGCACATTCTGGCTGAGAAGTACGACGAGAGGATAAACCGCAATTGTCAGAACCACTTGTATCACCACAGGACCCAAAGCTGCTTGCTGTACCGATAGAATAGCAAGAATGACACGGTTCAATATGAAAATTCCCGCGATCACCACAGCGGCCGTTGTCCATTCAGCCATAAACCCGGCGTCGCGCATTCCGGGCGCGGCCGAGCGCAGATACGACGATCCCAAAACCACAAGTGCTGCCAGCAGGCCCGGAGGCCGTTGCAGCAGCAAATCGGCCATCAGCATCACCGCAGCAACCAGAAAAATGGGAACATATTCCGGTCGGCGAAGTACCCAGGCGAACGTTAACGCAATAAGCATGTCCGGAAACGGCCAGCGATCCGGCTGCGTGTCCAACGGCAGAAGATGCAGGAACATGATCAGCAATGCCAGAAACACGTACAAACTGCGTTTAAGCCAAAGATGAGAGGTTTGCCTATCCATCGCCGACCTCCGGCGGGGTCAGGGCGGCCTCGGGCTGCCGTGGACCCACGATGCCGCCAGGATCCGAGATCACCGGGGCCAAGTGGAAGCGTAGAACGCGAAGGAATTCAAGCCGTTCGAAATCAGCGGACAGGCGCACACGCAAACGCCCGCCGGGGTCCTCGGTGATCTGCCCGATCAGCAACCCTCCGGGGAACACGCCACCATCGCCCGAGGTTACAACGCGGTCGCCAGGGCGTACCAGTTCGCGGTTTTCCAGAAACTCCACCGATGGGGATTGCGTGTTGTCGCCGGTGATCAGGGCGGTTTGGCCAGACGGTTGAATTGTGGCCGGAATTGCGCTGGAAGCATCTGTCATCAGGATAACACGCGCGGTGTCGGGGCCAACGCCCGAGATACGCCCGACGACGCCAATCCCGTCCATGGTGGCCCAGCCGTCCCTGATCCCGTCTCTCTCACCCACGTTCAGGAGGACCGACTGGCGGAAGGGCGAGCCGCTATCGGCCATGACCACCCCGGTGATATAGGTCAGGCGCGGATCAAGACGTACATTGTTCAGGTCCAGAAGCCGGGCATTTTCCTGCTCCAGCTGCAACGCGGCCTCTTTCCAGGCGCGCATGATGCGCAATTCGCTGCGCAATTCTTGGTTCTGATCGCTCAGTCGTTGATAACTTTGGAAATCGCGCACCAGATTGACGGCGGCGGTGACAGGAACCATAGCCCATTCCATCGACGGCACAACACTGTCCACGACCTGTGCGCGAAACCGTTCCACGCGCGGGCTGTCGATCCGCCAGATCAGAAAGATTCCCAGCAGACACAGCACAACAATCCCCAGCAGCAGGCGGCGCAAGGGGGTTGTGTATTCATCGCGCTGTGATCGGTCTTTTGCCACAGGACTCCTTCCCGTGCTGCTCGTGCCGAATTTACCCTATGTGGTAAAGGGTGCGCGCCTTAGCTTTCGTAGTCAATCGCGTGGCGCAGTTGTTTTTCGTATTCCAGCGCCTTGCCGGTGCCCAAAGCCACACAATTCAGGCTTTCGTCGGCAATTGACACGGCCAGGCCAGTCTGCTCGCGCAAGGCAAGGTCGAGATCGCCCAGCAACGCGCCACCGCCGGTCAGCATCACGCCCCGGTCCACGATGTCCGCCGCCAGATCAGGCGGGGTGGTTTCCAGAGCGGTCATCACCGCCTCGCAAATCTGCTGGACAGGCTCAGACAGCGCCTCGGCCACCTGGGCCTGGCTGATCTCGATTTCCTTGGGCACACCATTCAGCAGGTCGCGTCCGCGAATGTGCATCGACTGGCCGCGGCCGTCGTCGGGCATGCGCGCAGTGCCGATGGTGGTCTTGATCCGCTCGGCCGTGGATTCACCAACCAGCAGGTTCTGCTGACGGCGCAGGTACGAGATGATGGCCTCGTCCATCCGGTCGCCGCCAACACGGACCGAGCGCGCGTAAACGATGTCACCCAGCGACAAAACGGCCACCTCGGTTGTACCACCACCAATATCGACGACCATGTTGCCGGTCGGGTCGGTGATGGGCATACCTGCACCAATCGCGGCTGCAATAGGTTCGGCAATCAGACCGGCGCGGCGGGCGCCTGCGGACAGGACCGACTGACGGATCGCGCGTTTTTCAACGGGTGTCGCGCCATGAGGGACGCAGACAATGATTTTGGGTTTCGAGAAGGTAGACCGCTTGTGCACTTTGCGGATGAAGTGCTTGATCATTTCCTCGGCGGTATCAAAGTCGGCAATCACGCCTTCGCGCATGGGGCGTATGGCTTCGATCGAACCGGGGGTCCGGCCCAGCATCAGTTTGGCGTCTTCACCAACGGCCAGAACCTTTTTTACGCCGTCCTTGACGTGATACGCCACCACGGAGGGTTCAGACAGGATAACACCGCGACCCTTGACGTAAACCAGCGTGTTCGCTGTACCAAGGTCGATAGCCATGTCCGCTGTGAACAGGCCGCCCAGATTGCCAAAGATCCCCATATTTTTCCCTGATCCTGTATGTCAGTTTTCTACTGCCCGCGACTCGACGGTTCCGGGACGGATGACTTATAGGGTGCCAACTCGCCCGGTAAAAGGGCTGATTCCGCGACAATCAGCACCTTTCCGCCTTAATTGCAGGGACTTTAGAAGGCATCATGCTCTCATATCAACATATTTACCACGCAGGTAACCTTGCGGACGTCCATAAGCACGCAATTTTGGCAGAAACGCTGGCCTATCTGACCCAAAAGGACAAACCGCTAAGCTACATCGAAACCCATTCGGGGCGGGGGTTGTACCAGTTGGACTCGGATCAGGCCGTTCAGACCGGTGAAGCAGCTGCGGGAATTGAACGTGCGTTGACCGAAGGCTGGTTTGACGCCGATCATCCCCTGAGCAGGGCCATCGCCGCTGTGCATGATCGGCATGGCAAAACGGCGTATCCGGGGTCGCCGCTGATCGCGGCGAATCTTTTGCGCCCGCAGGACAAGATGCACCTTGCTGAATTGCATCCGCAGGAATACCGCGCGCTGTCTGACGCCATGATCACGACCGGTGCCCGGACCTATCAGCAGGATGGCTTTGAACTGGCCCAGTCCCTGCTGCCGCCAACGCCGCGCCGTGGCGTTTTGCTGATTGATCCAAGTTATGAGGTCAAATCCGATTATGACAGGCTGCCCGGCATCGTGGCTTCGCTGAATCGGAAATGGAACGTGGGTGTGATCGCGTTATGGTATCCGATACTGGCCAATGGGCGGCATCAGGCCATGCGCGACGCTTTGACAAAACGGGATTTCCCTAAGGTTCTACACGACGAGGTCCACTTTCCGGCCGCACGCGAAGGGCATGGTATGGTTGGATCGGGAATGTTTGTTGTGAACGCGCCCTATGGTCTGAACGAGTGCGCCAAAACGCTGGACGGCCTGTTTGGCAAACTGCGCGGATGAGCAATCAGTGATCACATGTGATTTTCCAAAAGTAGGCCTCGCAGGTATAAAATCTGCTGTGACAGCAATGGGCTTTCAGGAAAAACCTTTTTTTCAACGCCGGGACCTTGATTTCTGGCGATGATCTCGTAAATAGACTGTCACATGTGACAACAAATGGGAATCGGTTTGCTTCGATGGACTTCCTAAGCCGCCATATCAGTGACTTTCATCTGAATTACTGGGAAACCTTGATTGACGATTGGTTCTTCGTCTTCGCCATGGCCTTTCTGGCCTTCGAATTGATCCGATACGCAGTCGTCAAAAAACTGAACTGGCAGATGATGGGTGACACCGTCACCAATTTCATCACGCTCGTTTTCTTCATCGGTATCAGCTTTGTTCTGTTGGCTGGTTTCTATATCGGTGCCTATGTCTGGGCTTCGCAATTTGCGGTGTTCAATATTCCGACAACATGGGCTTCGTTCATCATCGTGCTGATCCTTGCAGACCTGGCCTATTACTGGGAGCATCGGATTCTGCACCGGATCAACTTCCTCTGGGCAACGCATTCGGTTCACCATAGCTCTCCCTTCTTCAATATATCAGTGGCTTATCGCCATGGTCCGTTGGATGGCTTTTGGCCGTTGTTTTTCCACTTGCCGCTTGTGCTGTTGGGGTTCAACCCATTCATGGTGCTGGTCGCGGAACTGTTGGTGCAACTGTATCAGACGGCCCTGCATACCGAAGTTATCAAAAAGCTGTGGCGCCCGATTGAATACATCTTCAACACGCCGTCGCATCACCGCGTTCACCATGGATCAAACCCGAAATACCTGGACAAGAACTATGCCGGGATTCTGATCATCTGGGACCGTATGTTCGGAACGTTCGAGGACGAAAAGGAAGAGGTGGTCTACGGCCTCGTCAAACCGATCGACTCGATCAATCCCTTCGTCGCCTTCTTTCACGGCTTTGCCCGCCTGTTCAAGGATGTCCGGAACATGCCGGGGTTCGGCAATAAGCTGGGTGTTTTCTTCGGACCTCCGGGCTGGCAGCCAAAGAACGGTCGTAAACAGAGTAAACCCGCTAAGTAAGGCGTAGGAGCGCAAAAGATGCCAAGCAACACACAACGCATCGTGGCGGCCATCGTAACGGCAGGTCTGTTCGTCGGAGGCGCCTGGGTCGCCTCTGGTTTCACCACAGATATTGACCAAGCAGCGGCTTCCACCACAGGTACCTCGCAAGACAAGGGTCTGACCGTCAATCTGCACGGTGCGCGCAGCACCAAGGGCAACGTGATTGTCATGGCTTTTGACCAGGCGACGGCGTTCGACAACATGGATTACACCAAAGCCGCCGGTTATCTTGAGGCACCAGCGTCCGGGGACCCGCTCCGTTTCGACTTTCCCGACCTCGACAATGTGTATTTCGCTGTTATCGCGTTTCACGATGAAAACGGGGATTACGATCTGAACTATGACGCGAACTACATACCAACCGAAGGGTATGCAGTATCGGGGCTGAACGATCTCAACGACACGCCGGTGTATGACTACTCGTTGATCGGGACAGAGAAGCCAGCAGATCTGACCTTGTTCTATTGGCCGTAAAGCGGCTGGAGATATTTGAGAAGGGGCGGTCGACAATCGACCGCCCCTTTTTTGTTCAAGTAAGATCTTTGTAGCTGATTTCTCGGGTATCTGCGCCCGGACCCGCCTTTTGACGGCGCACGATCAGGCGGTTCAGCGCGTGGATATACGCCTTGGCCGAGGCCACGACAGTATCGGTGTTGGCGGATTGGCCGGTTGCGATCATGCCGTCCTCTTCCAGACGCACCGATACCGTGGCTTGCGCGTCTGTGCCTTCGGTCACGGCGTGCACCTGATAAAGCTGCAGGTGCGCCGTATTCGGATGCACAACGCGAATGGCGCGGAATGCTGCGTCGACCGGGCCGTCGCCTTGTTCAGTGGCGATGATTTCCTTGCCGCCCACTTCCATTTCGATAGTGGCTTCGGCTTTGCCGACGGTTCCGCAGGTAACCTTCATTGAAACCAGTTGCAGGTGATCGTTGCCGCCGTCATCATCCAGCGTCATCAACGCGATCAGATCGTCGTCGAACACTTCTTTCTTACGGTCGGCCAGTTCCTTGAACCGAACGAAAATGTCCTTGAGCTGGTTGTCACCAACCTCATAACCCAGCGTGTTCAGCTTATCACGCAGCGCCGCACGGCCCGAGTGCTTGCCCAGCGGCAAAGACGTGCCGGACAGACCGATGTCTTCAGGGCGCATGATCTCAAAGTTTTCGCGGTTCTTCAGCATGCCGTCCTGATGGATACCGCTTTCATGCGCGAAGGCGTTCTTTCCGACGATGGCCTTGTTGAACTGCACGTTGAAGCCCGACACCGTCGCGACCCGGCGCGAGATATGCATGATCTTGGTCGTGTCGACGCCCGTACTCCAAGGCATGATGTCATTGCGGGTGCGCAGGGCCATCACCACCTCTTCCAGCGCGGTATTACCGGCACGTTCGCCAAGGCCGTTAATGGTACATTCAATCTGCCGTGCACCACCCGCAACTGCAGCCAGCGAGTTAGCGGTCGCCAGGCCAAGATCGTTGTGGCAGTGGGTGGCAAAGACCACCTCATCCGCGCCCGGAACTGTTTCGATCAGACGTTTGATCAGATCGGCGGATTCCATCGGTGCCGTATAGCCGACTGTATCAGGGATGTTGATCGTCGTTGCGCCAGCCTTGATCGCAATCTCGATCACGCGGCACAGATAATCCCATTCGGTCCGCGTCGCATCCATCGGTGACCACTGCACGTTTTCGCACAGATTGCGCGCATGGCTCACGGTTTCGTGGATTTTGTCGGCCATCTCGTCCTGTGTCAGGTTCGGGATGGCACGGTGCAGCGGCGAGGTGCCGATGAAGGTGTGGATGCGGCTTTTACCTGCATGTTTCACAGCTTCCCAACACCGGTCGATATCGGCGAAATTGGCGCGGGCCAGACCGCAGATACGGCTGTTCTTTGACCGTTCGGCAATTTCGGACACGGCCTTGAAATCACCTTCGGAGGCGATGGGGAACCCGGCCTCGATGATATCGACGCCCATGTCGTCCAACAGCTCGGCAATCTCCAGCTTTTCCGAATGGGTCATAGTTGCGCCGGGGCTTTGCTCTCCGTCGCGCAGGGTTGTGTCAAAGATCAAGACGCGGTCTTGGTCGGTCACGTTGGTCATGGGATTCTCTTTCTTCTTCTGTCCTAAAGCCTATGGCGCGCGGGCGTCCTCCTCTGAGCGGGCGCGCCGGATGGCACGCTCAGAGGCGGATTAGGATCAGTAGGCCACGCAGAGACGCACCGCGAAGGGCGGTGTCGGCAATCAGGATATCTGCGCGGTTGATCATGGGGTTGAGGTTATACATCGCGCGGCGGGAATGAAAAGAACGAATTTTCCTCCGGCATATGAAGAGATTTCTTTTTTCCCACATGTGTTGATCACGCATTGCCGACGGCTAGTTCAACCCGCATGGAAACAGCACTTATCATCGGCGCCTCGGGTGGGATCGGAGGTGCAATTGCCAACCGGCTTCGGCAACAGTCGGTCGACGTCACCACATTGTCCCGGTCACAGGACGGATTTGATTTGACCGACCCCGAGATCGTAGATCGGACGCTGGCGGGCGTTTCCGGTCCGTTCGACCTGATCCTGGTCGCGGCTGGCGCTCTTGAGGTTAATGGTGCCACCCCCGAGAAAACCATCAGACTGCTATCCGCTCCGGCGATGATGGATCAGTTCGCGCTGAATGCGGTCGGACCTGCGTTAGTTCTAGCGCATGCCGCGCGCTTGCTGCCGCGCGACCGGCGCGCCGTCTTCGCCGTGTTGTCTGCGCGAGTGGGGTCGATTGGTGACAACCGGCTTGGTGGATGGATCAGTTATCGGACGTCCAAGGCGGCGCTGAACCAGATTGTCCGCACATCCGCGATCGAGCTTGCCCGGAGCCATAAACAGGCGATCTGTGTCGCCTTGCACCCCGGTACGGTCACGACAGCATTCACCCGGAAATATGTTGGGCGGCACCCTGCGGTTACGCCTGATGAGGCCGCCCGGAACCTGCTATCCGTATCAGCCGCGTTAAATGCGGCTGATACGGGTGGTTTTTTTGACTGGGCGGGAAAGCCAGTGCCCTGGTAGATTGATTACCCGTCAGAGGCGGATGTATCAGGCTCGGTTTCGGTATCCGTCGCGTCGGGCGCGCTTACGTTCTCACTGGGTAGGACGCCGTTTTCCCAAACGCCGGTTTCTTCCAGGCCATTGGCATAACGCATCGTGCCATTGCCGTGGCGTTTGTTATCCAGAAAGGTGCCTTCGTACACGTCGCCGGTGGCATAGGTTGCCACACCCTGACCACTGATTTTGCCTTCGGCCCAGCCGCCGGTATAGCTGAATCCGCGTGGGGTTTTTATAGTTCCCTCGCCGTGACGCTGACCGTCTTGGAAATCGCCTTCATAGGACGTTCCGTCCGGAAATGTCGCCTTGCCTTTGCCCTGACGCGCGCCATCTACCCAGTCGCCTTCGTAGCGATACCCGTTTGCGAATGTCAGAACGCCCGTGCCATGGCTCAGGCCATTCTTGAACTGTCCCTGGTAAACAACACCGTTGGGATACGTGGCCTTGCCGTTGCCCTCAAAGATGCCAGCCGTCCATTCGCCGTCATAGACGGTGCCATCCGGATAAGTCTGAACGCCTTTGCCATGCGGCAGATCTGCGCTGAAATCACCAGTATAGGTCGCGCCATCAGGATAGGTGACCTCACCCAGTCCTTCGATCTGGCCGTCCACCCATTCGCCGGTGTAATCAAACCCGTCGGTCCCAAGAAAGCGTCCTTTTCCGTGGCGGCGGTCATCGGCATATTCGCCCTCATAAGTCGCACCGTTGGCATAGGTGGCCTTGCCATTGCCCTGACGGCGGCCATCAACCAGATCGCCCTCGTAAAGGTCGCCATTGGCCTGCAACAAGCGGCCCTTGCCGGTCATGCGGTCCTGAGACCAATCACCGGTATATGTCATGCCATCCGGAACGGTCAGAGTACCCTGGCCATCGCGCAATCCGTTGTTGATTTGCCCTTCATAGACGCTGCCTTGCGTCGAGGTGATCTTGCCCTCGCCGTGCTTGACGCCATCCTTCCAGTCGCCATCGTAGACGTAACCGCTGGGGTCGGTCAGAACGCCTTTGCCGTGATAGCGCGCGTCGCTGAAGCTGCCCTCGTATCGGACGCCGTTGGTGTATATTGCAACTCCGGTCCCGTTGATGGACCCTTCGGCCCATTCCCCCTCATAGCTGCCTCCGTCGGGGTAGATGATCTTGCCCTGCCCCTCGGGTTGCCCCTTCGCGAACATCCCCTCGTAGACCGAGCCGTTGACATAGCGCGCTATGCCTTTGCCCTGAATTTCGCCTTCGACCCATTCGCCGACATATTCGAACCCGTTTGGCAGGCGGTAAGTGCCTTCGCCGTGGCGCAGGCCGTTCAGGAATGTGCCCTCGTACACGCCGCCAACATCATCATCCGCAACGATGACCTGCCCGTCCTGCGCAAAGGCGGATGCGGCCAGCAAAGCCATCGCCGTGGCGGCCAAAGAAATGCGGATAGCGTTCATGGTTTTTCCTGCCTTGCCCGGTTGTCACGTTTTAAAGCAAAACTAAGATACCCGTGCGGACAGAGCAACGTGTTTTGCCGCATTTGACTTTCACTCGCGGTGCGATCTGCTAAATGGCATTAGGACTGACGAGGGCAAGAGGGCAGCATGGCCAACCGTTTCCGCATTACTCTGGCACAACTCAATCCCGTTGTTGGGGACATCCAAGGCAATTTGGACAAAGCGCTTGCGGCGTGGGAGCAGGGGCGCGAAGCTGGTGCCGACCTTGTGGCTTTCCCCGAAATGTTCATTACCGGTTACAACACGCAGGATTTGGTGATGAAGCCGGTGTTCCATCAAGCGGCCATGGCGGCGGTTCAGTCGCTGGCTGCACAATGTGCCGATGGCCCTGCCATTGCAATTGGTGGTCCGTGGACGGAAGACGGCAAGCTTTTTAATGCCTACCTGATCCTCAAGGGCGGTCGCATCGGCAGCAAGGTGCTGAAACATCACCTGCCGAATGAAACCGTGTTCGACGAAGTTCGCCTTTACGACGCGGGCCCGTTGGGGGGGCCGTACTCGGTTGGTAACTCGCGGATCGGTAGCCCGATCTGCGAAGACAGTTGGCACCCGGATGTCTCGGAAACACTGGAAGAGACCGGGGCCGAGTTTCTGCTGATCCCCAATGGCTCACCTTACTTCCGCAACAAATATGATGTGCGCCTCAATCACATGGTCGCCCGTGTGGTCGAGACCGGCTTGCCGCTGATCTACCTGAACATGGTGGGCGGTCAGGACGATCAGGTTTTTGATGGCGCGACTTTCGGCCTTAACCCGGGCGGAGAACTGGCCTTTCGAATGCCGGTCTTTGATGAGGCCGTAACACATGTCGATCTGGAACACGGTGATGAGGGCTGGCGTATTGTGCCTGCTGAAGTTGTGCCGCAGCCGGACGAATGGGAGCAGGACTATCGTGCCATGGTCCAATCCCTGCGCGATTACATGGGCAAGACCGGGTTCAAAAAGGCGTTGTTGGGGCTGTCGGGTGGAGTGGACTCGGCGTTGGTCGCGGCAATTGCCGTTGACGCAATCGGTGCGGAAAACGTCCGTTGCGTGATGCTGCCGTCGGAATACACCAGCCAGGCCTCGCTGGATGACGCCGAAGCCGTCGCCAAGGCGCTGGGTGTGCATTACGACCATGTTCCGATCTCGGATAGTCGGGCGGCGGTGACAGACACTCTGGCCCCGTTGTTTGTGGGCCGCGAGGCGGATTTGACCGAGGAAAACGTCCAATCCCGCCTGCGCGGTTTGCTGCTGATGGCGATCTCGAACAAGTTTGGCGAAATGCTGCTGACCACGGGCAACAAGTCCGAGGTGGCTGTGGGTTACGCGACCATCTATGGCGACATGAATGGCGGCTATAACCCGATCAAGGATCTGTATAAAACGCGCGTGTTCGAAACATGCCGCTGGCGCAATGCCAATCACCGTGACTGGATAATGGGCCCCGAAGGTGAGGTGATCCGACCGTCGGTCATTGATAAACCCCCCAGTGCTGAGCTGCGCGAAGACCAGAAAGACAGCGACAGCCTGCCGGACTACCCGGAACTGGACGCGATCCTGGAAATCCTGGTCGACCGCGATGGCTCGATCGCTGATTGCGAAGCAGCAGGATTCGAGGCAGATGTCGCCCGCCGCGTAGAGCATCTGATCTATATCAGCGAATATAAGCGGTTTCAGTCCGCACCAGGTACGCGCTTGACCAAGCGAGCCTTCTGGCTGGACCGCAGATACCCGATTGTGAATCGTTGGCGTGACCGGTCTTGAGCTGAAACCACGCGTATTTTTTTAAGTCTCCGATCGTTTCCAAAAAAGGGTGCTTGAGGGCACGCTTTTATTCATTGTCCCTGTGGTGGGGACAGTGCATATCTAGATTCGGCTTAGGCCGTTTAACACGCTTGAAATCAGGACATTTTTCTGACACATTTTAGCTTAATTGCCGCCTCATGTGGGGCAGATGCGGCGCATTCTTAAGTGTCTCGATGTTTATGATCGAGGTTTGTTTGTTACGCATCGTGAATTGCGTGTCTGTGTTAACGATTTGGTGTGAAAATGCGTGAGCAATACGATAGACCACTCCACTCGCCGCTTCCGTGGCGTTCGATGGAATCTGAGGGTCATGAAATAGACGAAGATCAGGTCGATTCTGCCATTGCCGACCTCTTGGGGGCTGAGACGCCGCCAGATCAGAAAACGGCACCAGGGCAATCAGTGGCTTTTTCGATTCTTCCTGAACTGCTTTCACAAGAAAGCATGTCCGAAGACTCTGCCGACAACGATGCTGGGCTTACAGCCACATTGCGTCAGAAATGGGCGGAACTCTGCGGCGCTGCTTGACGGCCCGAGCCCGCTGAACTGAACAGTGCCAGAGATCATTCTGGCACTATAACCACAGCTTCTGAAAATTGTGATCGGCGCGTCAGGCGACATGTTGCCTATTGTCTGATACCGCGCATTCATTGCGGTCCGAGCAATGAAGTAAGAGCGGCGGATGCCCGGTCCAAAACCAACTCCTGTAGAACCCGATCTGCATCTGCCCAAGTCTGTTGACGTTGTGGTCATAGGCGGCGGAATCATCGGCGCATCAACGGCTTTAGAGCTGACAGAACGGGGCGCGTCGGTTTTGCTGTGCGAAAAAGGCCATATCGCGGGCGAACAAAGTTCGCGAAACTGGGGATGGGTGCGATTGGGGCTGCGAGACCCCCGGGAAATCCCGCTCATGTTAGAGGCGCAGCAGATCTGGCAGGGCCTGGATCAACGCACCGGGCGCCAAACCGGTTTTACGCGTTCCGGCATCCTTTTTGGTGCATCGGGGAAACGGGATCATGCAAATCTTGGACGCTGGATGCGCCATGTTGAAGGTTTGCAAACTGGCGCTCAGATGGTTTCGGGTGCTGAACTGGATAGCTTACTGCCCGACAATCAATCGGGCCTGAAAGTTGCCCTGCACATGCCAAGGGATGGACGAGCTGAGCCGCAATGGGCCGCCCCTGCGATCGCTGAAGGCGCACGTGACAAAGGGGCGTGCCTGATGACCAACTGCGCTGTGCGCAACGTGGATGTTGAGAACGGTCATGTCTCGGGTGTGTTTACTGAGCGTGGTCGGGTGGCCTGTGCGCGAGTGGTTCTGGCCGGGGGTGCATGGTCGCGCCTTTTTGCGGGAAATGCGGGGATTGACCTGCCACAGCTTAAGGTTCTCAACACGGTCTTACGCACATCCCCGGTGGATGGGCCGGAAACGGCAATATGGTCAGATGACTTTGCGATGCGAAAAAGGGCCGATGGCGGCTATACAATTGCGTCCGGGCACGAGAACACCGTGGATATTGTCCCGGACAGTTTTCGGCTTGCAATGCAGTTTGTTCCGGCGTTCCGGCAGGAGTGGCGATCCCTGCGGTTCAGGCTTTCCAAGCGCTGGGCGGCAGAGGCGGGCGAGGACCGATCATGGTTGCACACCGACGTCACGCCATTCGAACATTGCCGGGTGCTAGATCCTGAGCCCTCTGTCAAGGTCCTGAGGCAGACATGGGCACGCGCGCGCAAAGGGTTCCCGGTATTGGAGCAGGCAGAGATCATTCAAAGCTGGGCAGGTTTGATCGACGTCACCCCGGACGCCATTCCGGTGATATCCTCGGTCGATACCATGCCGGGAATGTTTGTCGCCACGGGGTTTTCAGGTCATGGATTTGGGATCGGCCCCGGAGCGGGGCGTTTAATGGCTGATCTGGTTGGTGAAACCACGCCATGCGTTGATCCGACCGCCTTTCGCCTGTCCCGATTTACGGATGGTTCAAAGGTGCGGCCGGACCCGGGATACTAGGGTACTATCCCATCATCTGATAGCTGACCGGCACAAAGCGGAACCCTTCGCCACGGGGTTCAACGAAGCCAGCCGCCGGGAATGGCATGTGATAGCCGATCATCGGAACTTTGTCGGCGGCCAGCATGCCCAGCACGTCGCGGCGCGACGCCGTGGCTGCGGCCTTATCCATGTCAAAGCGAACCTCCCACTCGGGGTGGGCAAAGGACCAGACGTAGTGGTTGGCCAGATCGGCCGTCAGAACCAGACGCTGCCCATTGCTTTCCAGATGATAGACCGTATGACCAGGCGTATGGCCATAAGCTGCAACAGCAGTGATGCCCGACGAGACTTCACCGCCATTTTCAACAAAGGTCATCTTCTCGGCCAATGGCGTGACCTTGGCAGCGACCAGATCCCCGACACGATTGCCTGCGTCCTGCGCCGCCCAGAAGTCATATTCCGGAGAGGAGGTAACATAGCGCGCGTTCGGGAATGTCGGCGCGTCATTTGTTGTCATGCCGCCGATATGGTCGGGATGCATATGGGTGATGACGACGACATTGATCTGATCCGGGGTAACACCCGCATCAGCCAGTGCCGCTTGAATACCACCTTGGCCCAGCCCTGTGTCGAACAAGACCAACTCCGACCCGGTATTGACCAAAGTCGGGGTAAAGAAGAATTGCGCGACATCTGGTGAGATGAAATTGTCTGCTGAGACCTTTGCAAAGTCTTCATCAGATGCCCCGCCGCCAAATATCTCTTGCGCTCCGTCACGGGGCAGGCTGCCGTCCAGCAACGTCGTGACGGTGAAATCGCCTAAAGTGAACGATTTGGCGATGGTAGAATTTGCCTTGGTCTCGGCTCCGGCTGCCAGAACCGGTGCGGCGGCTGCGGCAAAAGGTAAAGCTGCCGCTGATCCCAGTGCTGCGCGGCGTGTCAATTTGATGGTCATGTTGGTTCTCCCTGTCAGAACACCAATAGGTGAATTAGATCGGCGCGAGTCTCTTGCCAGTGTATACCCTTTTCAAATGGGCTGCGTGGATGAACATTACGTGTTAATTTTTGTTTATGGCGCGATCTGGGAATAAAACTGCCCCCACAGGGCAAAGCGTCGAGGGCTTTTTGGCGGCTGTTCAACCGGCGAAGAAGGCAGATGATGCCCGGGCGTTGGATGCCCTCTTTCGGCACGCGACCGGGTTTGAACCCGTTATGTGGGGGGCGTCGATTGTGGGCTATGGTCGTTACCATTATCGCTACAAGTCCGGGCGTGAAGGAGAGTTTCTGGCAACCGGGTTTTCCCCGCGCAAAACGGCTCTGTCGATCTACATCATGCCCGGCTACGCGGATTTCGGGGATATTCTATCCAGACTGGGTAAACACAAGCTGGGCAAGTCCTGTCTCTATGTGAACAAGCTGGCGGATATTAACACGAATGTTCTGTCTGAACTGATCTGCGCCGGGCTAAAGGACTTGAATCAGCACTGGCCGGTCCAGCCGACCTGAACGCCTTTGCTGGACAATCGACCAATCCTGTGACATGAGCCGCGCCAACAGGAGACACCTATGACAACCACCCGTTTTGCCCCGTCGCCCACCGGTTACATCCACGTGGGCAACCTGCGCACCGCCCTGATGAACTATCTGATCGCACGCAAGGCCGGCGGTACGTTCATCCTGCGCATCGATGACACCGATCCTGAGCGGTCGAAGGAAGAATATGTCGATGCGATCAAGCAGGATATGGAGTGGCTGGGCCTGCACTGGGACCGGGTTGAGCGTCAGTCGGATCGTCTGGACCGTTATGCCGAAGCCGCAGACAAGTTGCGCGAGATGGGCCGGTTCTATGAGGCATTCGAGACGCCGACCGAGCTGGACCTCAAGCGTAAGAAGCAACTGAACATGGGCAAGCCGCCGGTCTATGACCGCGCGGCGCTGAACCTCAGTGATGCCGAGAAAGAAGCGCTGCGGGCCGAGCGTGGCAGCGGCGTCTGGCGCTTCAAGCTGGATCACGAGCGGATCGAGTGGAATGACGGCATTCTGGGCGACATCTCGATCGATGCGGCATCCGTGTCCGATCCGGTTCTGATCCGTGGCGACGGTCAGGTTCTCTACACGATTGCGTCGGTGGTGGATGACACCGAAATGGGCGTCACCGATGTGGTGCGTGGCTCGGACCATGTGACCAACACCGCGACCCAGATTCAGATCATCGAGGCGCTGGGCGGCACCTGCCCGCGTTTTGCGCACCATTCGCTGTTGACCGGTCCGCAAGGAGAGGCCCTGTCAAAACGGTTGGGCACGCTGGCCCTGCGTGATCTGCGTGAACAGGGCGTGCAGCCGATGGCGTTGCTGAGTCTGATGGCGCGTCTTGGATCGTCTGATCCGGTTGAGCTGCGCTCGGACATGGCAGAACTGATCGAAGGATTCGATGTGAACCGCTTTGGCGCTGCCCCGACCAAGTTCGATGTGCAAGACCTGTTCCCGCTGACGGCAAAGCATTTGCAGTCCCTGCCTTTGGCCGACGTGGCCGAGGCTGTGGCTGATGCTGGTGTTCCTGCCGATCTGGCCGAACCCTTCTGGGCGATGGCGCGCGAGAACATCACCACTTTGGCTGATCTCAAGGGCTGGTGGGAGCTGTGCCGCGACGGAGCAGAGCCGCTGATCGCGGATGAGGATCGTGACTTTATCGCAGAGGCGATGACCTTGCTGCCCGAAGGTCCGTTCGATGGCGAAACCTGGGGCAAATGGACCAGCACGGTAAAAGAAGCGACCGGCCGTAAGGGCAAGGGCCTGTTTATGCCGTTGCGCAAGGCCCTGACCGGCATGGAGCGCGGGCCTGAGATGGCCACTCTGTTGCCACTGCTGCAGGTAATCCGCGCAAAAGCTTGAGCGTATTAGAGAGAATGAGGAAAAGCGGGGTCGTTCGATCCCGCTTTTTTCTATGCGTTCTGCACAATCCGGGCTGAGAGAAGGCTGAGACGATCATCCACGAATTCAGTCTCAACCGATTTCAACTGTAGATGGCGCGGATATCGGGGCTCGGCCCGGTCGTTCAGGATCGGTGCATCCCATCCATCTGTGGTGGCAAAGAAACGATCTGCACCCTTTTCACCAAATGCGCGCAGGTATCCCTGCACGACCACATCAATGTAACTCAGTAGCAATGGGTGGTGATTGCTTGGAGCGCTGTGCCCGTCAGGAGACACAGCGTAGACGGCAATCTCGACCTCGTGCTTTATAGGGTGCGTGACGGATTGTGTAGCGGGAATTCGGCTATAGGCCCACTCCCGTTCGTCTAGCGCGATCCAATCATTTTTCGGCACATGTGCAATCATGCCTTCTATCTCGGATGCGGGGTCTGGTACCGCAGTCAGAAAGGCGACCGGTCGCAGGTCAGTGTGCCGCCATGCGCGCCGCCAGCCTTTGAGACGGGCAGGATGCGGATCGGGAAAGTCGTGGGTCGAAAGGTTCACAAGGCTGCCGTAGCCAAAGAAATAGGGATCTGCCATGTGCCCACACGTCCTTTCCTGACGATTGATGTATGTCAAACCGCTTTTTGACCAGACATGCAATAAGTCTGCATCTTGAAACTCGGGAGGTCACGATGCGGATAACCAAACGAACGAACATTGCGGTACGGCTGCTGATGTATTGTGCAGCGCATCAGGATAGGCTGGTTACCAAGTCCGAGATTGCCGAAGTCTGCAATATTTCCGAGAACCATCTGGCACAGGTCATCAATCAGCTCAGCCAGTTGGACTATCTAAGCACTCAGCGCGGTCGTAACGGCGGTATGGTACTAGCTCGGCCGGCCGAACAGATCCGTATCGGATCGGTGTTTCGCCACGTCGAAGGCAACTTGCCGCTGGCCGAGTGTTTTGCGGATGCCGACAACACCTGCCCATTGACGGATGCATGTCGTTTGCGGATGGCGCTTCAGGACGCGGCTGAGGTCTTCTATGCCTCACTGGACGAGATTACGTTAGACGCCCTGATCTGCGACAACGATCCTTTGCTGCAGATCCTGCAACCGGTTGCCTGCGCGCGCGCAGGTTAATCGCTGGCACGCAGGATGCGGGCAGGGCGGACGGCCAGGGGTCGCAGGGCAAAGATCAGCCCCGCGCCAAGCGTCACGATGATGCCCGCCAGAACAATTCCGATTGCGGACGGCCAGATCACAGAGAATTTCGTGTCGAAAATATAGGTGGCGACGGCCCACCCACCCAAAATGCCGGTCAGAAGGGCAACGCCACCTGCGGCCGCACCCAACAGCGCGGCGCGCAGGGCAAAGCTGAACAGGATGCGTCGCCGATCCGCGCCCAGAGTCTTGAGGATCGCGGCCTCGTATCGGCGGGCGGGTTCCCCGGCCGCGGCAGCACCGATGAGGACCAAGAAGCCGGTCAGCAGAGAAATACCCGCGCCGTATGACGTTGCCGCTGCGATGCCTGCCAGCAGGCCCGAGACCCGATCAATCGCATCGCGAACGCGGATCGCCGTTATGTTGGGGAACTTCCCGGCCAAATCGCGCAGAATTACAGTTTCGGCCTGTTCTTCGGCGTAGACCGTCGCGATGAAGCTGTGCGGGGCACCTGCAAGGGCCGATGGGTTCATGGACATGATAAAGCCCATACCTGCGTTTGAGAAATCAACCTCGCGCGTTGATGTAAGTTCTGCGGTAATGTCCCGGCCCAAAATATTCACGGTCAATTGGTCGCCGAGTTTAAGGCCCATTTCTTCCGCCTCCTCGGCTGCGAAACTCACCTGCGGGGTACCGGTATAGTCTTCGGCCCACCATTCGCCCGAGGTTATGCGCGCGTTATCAGGTGGCCGGACGGAATAGGTGATGCCCCGGTCGCCATCCAGTACCCAATGATCGCCTGCCACTTCGCGGGCGGGCTTGTCGTTGATCTGCGTTATGATCCCGCGCAGCATCGGTGCGCTTTCGATCCGGCTGACGCCGGGGTCGGTGGTCAACCTGTCATTAAATCCCGGCATCTGGTCCTTCTGGATGTCGACGAAGAAGTAAGACGGGGCAACGTCCGGCAAGTTGCCGGAAATTGCATTGCGCAAGGTGCCGTCGATCTGTCCAACGGCCGCCAGAACCGAAAGCCCAAGACCCAGAGATAGTACAACGGATGCAGCGCCCTCTCGCGGGTCGGAAATGGCCGACAAGGCCCACCGAAGGGC
The DNA here is from genome assembly GCF_059611125.1 of Ruegeria sp. CDSB029. Lineage (NCBI taxonomy): Bacteria > Pseudomonadati > Pseudomonadota > Alphaproteobacteria > Rhodobacterales > Roseobacteraceae > Ruegeria > Ruegeria sp. CDSB029. The sequence goes on along the minus strand of NZ_JBXWOX010000007.1, from coordinate 31,741 downwards.
CGGACGCCCGCGCGCTGATGGGGCGCTGAGCCGAGCCAGCCGGCGCACCGCATAGGCCGCAGCGGACAGCAGCAGCAACGCGCCCACCAACCCTCCGGCGGTCCAGAACGTCAGGCGCGCCGAGCCGCTGAACCAGGCGGCTGATGCGATCAGCAGCGCGAGGCCGGAACCAGTTGCGATGAGGTATACCCCTCGTGGAACCGCACGCGCCGAGGTCAGAGCATCCCGAAACAGCGTCGCTGCGCGGACGTCTTCGGTGCGGGCAAGGGGCCAGAGCGTGAACAGAAAGGCCGTCAGTAAGCCGTACAACGCTGCTTCGGCAAGCGGTGCCGGATAAAATGAGAAAACCGCGGGTACAGGCAGTCGGGCTTCAATCAAGGGGGCCAGCAGCAGCGGCAGCAACCCGCCCAAGGCAAGGCCCAGCAAGATCCCGATCCCCGACAGGACACCGATCTGGATCATATAAGTTTGGAATATCGTCGCTTTGTCAGCGCCCAGTGTGCGCAGAGTGGCGATGGTCTCTGTCTTTTGGGACAGATAGGCGCGCACGGCTGCGGAAACTCCGATGCCGCCGACTGCAAGGCCGGACAACCCGACCAGAACCAGAAATGCGCTGAGCCGCCCGACAAATTCGGCAATGCCGGGCGCACCGTTGCGCGCGTCGGTCCAGCGCATACCGGTACCCTCAAAATTCTGACGCGCTTCTACCGCTAGATATTGCAGATCGGTTCCTGATGGCAGGGCCAGGCGGTATTTGGTGGAAAACAGAGTTCCCGGGGCCAACAGGCCGGATGCTTGCAAATCTTCGGTCCGCACCAGCGTGCGAGGGCCCAGACCAAAGCCATCTGCCGCCCCGTCCGGTTCATGGATCAATGCGGCGGTCAGGATAAATTCTTGCGTCCCCAGTGCAAAGCGATCTCCGACGGAAAGACCCAGTCGATCAATCAGTGACGGATCCATTACCGCGCCGGGAAGACCTTGATGTGTCCCTAAAGCCACCGACAGGGGCATTGCAGGCTTCAAAACCGGAGACCCCAATAACGGGTAGGTGTCGTCGACTGATTTAACCTGTGTCAGCGCGCGTTGCGTTTCAGCGCCCTGATCAGCAACGGCCATTGAGCGAAAATCGACCACTTCAGAGACAGCTGTCCCGGTCTGGTCCATCCAGGCGCGTTCGTCATGTGTGGCAAATCGGTAGGTGAATTCCAGTTGCGCATCCCCGCCCAACAGGGCCGCGCCTTCTTCGGCCAATCCAGCTTGGATCGCGTGGCGCACCGATCCAACTGCTGCGATTGCGGCGACACCCAGCGCAAGACACGCGAGGAAAACGCGAAACCCATGCAGCCCGCCCCGAAGTTCACGGCGTGCCAGACGCCCGGCCAGCCGAAAGCTCATTCCGCAGCCTTTTGCTGGCTGTCTTCCGAAATTCGCCCGTCGCGCAAGCGTACAACCCGATCGCACTTGCGCGCCAGACTATGACTGTGGGTTACAAGCACCAGAGTGGCGCCGTGTTTGTCGCGCAGGCCGAACAATAAATCGACGATAGCCGCGCCGTTCGTTTCGTCCAGATTTCCTGTCGGTTCATCCGCCAGCAAAATTTGCGGACGCGGCGCGGCGGCCCGGGCCAGCGCAACGCGTTGTTGTTCGCCGCCCGACAATTGCGCCGGATAATGATCGCGGCGGTGCGACAGGCCAACCGCGTCAAGTTCTGCCGCAGCGCGTTGAAACGCATCCTTGTGTCCGGCCAATTCCAGCGGCGTGGCCACATTTTCCAGGGCGGTCATTGTTGGGATCAGATGAAAGTTCTGAAAGACGACCCCCATCGCATTGCGTCTGAAACGGGCCAGAGAATCCTCATCCATGCCAGTCAGATCCTGGCCAAGGGCTGTGATCTTGCCCGCGCTTGCCTGTTCCAACCCGCCCATCAGCATCAACAGCGAGGATTTGCCGGACCCGGACGGTCCGACAAGCCCAAGCGTTTCGCCTTTGGCGACGGTCAGGGTAATATCGTGCAGGATATTGACCCGGCCGGCATTGCCATCCAGCGACAAAGCGGCATTTTGGAGCGAAAGAACTGGTGTCGTCATAAGTACGTCCAAAAGGAGACGGTCATTTTGGGATATGGAGTTGTTCAAAAAATGCGCAAGGCTCTGATGGCTTTACTGTTTGCGTGTTGCGGCTTTGCCGCCACAGCGGAACCGTTGGTCATCGCGGCCCTCGGGGACTCGCTGACACAAGGATACGGGCTGCCGGAACAGGACGGGTTCGTACCACAGTTGGATCAATGGCTGAAGGATCAGGGCGCAGACGTGCAATTGATCAATGCCGGAGTTTCCGGGGATACGACAGCTGGCGGCGCGGCCCGTGTGGATTGGACGCTTACACCTGACGTGGACGCGATGATCGTAACGCTGGGCGGCAACGATCTGCTGCGCGGTATCGACCCGGCTGTCTCGCGCGCGCACCTTGAGACAATCGTAACCTCCGCCCGGGCGGCGGAGGTTGAGGTGTTGCTGATCGGAATGCAGGCACCGGGGAATTACGGGGTCGATTACAAGCAGGCCTTTGATGCGATGTACCCGGATCTGGCCAAGGCATATCAGCTTGTGTTTGCGGAAAGCTTTTTTGAAGGGTTGCAGCCAAACGGCGACCCGAGCGCAGTCCGGCAGTTCATGCAACCGGACGGAATTCACCCCAACAAAGAAGGCGTGGCGCGGATTGTAGCAGCGCTTGGGCCTTACGTGCTGGAGCTGGTCGAAACCTCGACCAAGCAGGATTGAGAAGATGCCCGGGCGATTTTTTCTGACACGGCCAATGTCTGAGATCGCCCAGTTTTTGAATGTCCAGTGTGACGTGGACCCACAGCCGCCGCGAAGGAACATTCAACCGGGTCAGGAACTGATCGTTCTGACTACCCAAGGTCTGACGCCCATGCGTTGGGGCATGATCCCGGTTGGGCGCGTCAATGCGCGCGGTCGACCGGTGATGGAAACCATAATCAACGCCCGATCCGAAACCGTCTTTGACAAAACCGCCTTCGATGGCGTTGGCCGAGCCGTTGTTCCAGTCGACGGGTGGTACGAGTGGATAGGCGAAAAACGTCGAAAAACAGCATGGCGCATCGCCTCGGCGGATGGCTCACCTCTGTTCTTCGCTGCGATCACCGACAGTTGGCAGGCTCCGGGCGGTCTGCGGGTTGACCAGTTTGCAGCTGTGACCTGCCCACCTAATGCTGATCTGGAGCCGATACACCATCGAATGGGCGTCCTGCTGCAACCTGCCGACATTCAGACATGGGTTACAGGAACCGAGGACGACGCCAAGGCTCTGGCGCAACCTTGGCCGGACGGGTTGTTGCAGATCGAAGAGGCGACGGACGTAGACTGGTCCGGGTCGTGACCGCCTCAGACAACCGTGACCACAGTTCCCACCGGTACACGCTCATACAAGTCGATGACATGGGCGTTCAGCATCCGAATGCATCCGTTTGAGGCCGCGCGCCCGATGGTTTGCGGTTGCGTCGTGCCGTGGATACGGAAATAGGTGTCGACCCCATTCTGAAACAGGTAGAGCGCGCGTGCCCCCAGCGGGTTTCCATCTCCGCCCGGTTGAACATAATCATTGTCCTTGAACTTGGCGTAAGTCAGCGGTTCACGTTCGATCATCTCGTTCGTGGGGCGCCATGTCGGCCACTCTTTCTTGACGTCGATCGTGGCTGTGCCGGTGAATTCCAAACCTGCCTTGCCAACGCCGCACCCATAGCGGATCGCCTTGCGCGGTTCTGTGATGAGATACAGGTAGAAGGACCGTGGCGCGACCAGAAGCTGCCCCGGCAGAAATTGTTTCTTGACCCGAACGAACTGGGGCGTGGGGTCGTATTCAACGGCTTTCTTCTTGGCCGAAGCAATACCGGGTGTCAGGCCAGCGGCAGCAGATGCTGCAAGGAAAGTGCGACGTGTGAACATATCGGTTCTCTTAAGGACAACAGGAAAATCGTAAACCAGTGTCGGAATGATAACCGATCTGGTCAATCATCTGCCAAGAGTAACCGTATTGTGATGTAATCGCAGGGACACACTTGTGTTGCAGTTTTGTCCCGCGTGATGTGAAAAGGGCAGAGGTAACCTCTGCCCTTTCATGGCCTTAGGCCAGTGCGATATCGTCGGCGCTTTCGCGGCCGTCACGACCAGCGCGCAGCTCGTACGTGACTTTCTGGTTGTCGGCCAGACCGGTCAGGCCCGAACGCTCGACAGCCGAGATGTGAACGAAGATGTCTTTGCCGCCATCCTCAGGTGCGATAAAGCCAAAACCTTTGGTGGTGTTGAACCATTTTACGGTGCCTGTGGGCATATCCGTTGTCTCCTGTTTAGTGCTGCCCACGGAGTTGCGGCAGCCCGGCGTCGTTGTCTGTATCGATAGACTGAGCGCCGGAAACGGTGACAGTGGGTCGAAATAGAAAAACGTAAGCCCCATTGATATGGCATCGGGGTGGGCGTGTGACAAGGGATTTTGTGCGTTTCGTACAAGGGTTTGAGGGCCAGTTTCCCGATTTGCACAAGAATCCGCCGATGGGTTTGGCTATTGGTTCAGCGGTCTTTGATAAGGAAAGGCCATGCGATCTGTGCGCTGAGTGGGCATCTAGAAAACTCCAACCAAGCCTGTGATCAGGTTGCAGCATGAGCAATCACTGCCGCATCCGCATTCCCGGAGCCAAGTACTTTTTTGCCGCGTCTCTGGCCGATCGATTATCGGATTTGTTAGTACGCGAGTTGGAGCAATTGCGCGCGGCCTTTGTGGTGACGCGTTTGTTGTGTTGCCGGATCACCGGCACGCGGTTTGAACCTTGCCGCCGGGAGATGTGGATTATTCGACACGGTGGCGGTTGACCAAAATTCGGTTTGTACGGGGTGTCGGCGTATTCGGTCCGCGGGGCGGGTCGAAAGTTGTCGAATAGAAACGTGGGATTTGGCAACGCAGGTTTTCGGAGCACTGGATCCGTGATGAGCGAGATTTTCGTAATCACATGGCACATTGCTGGGGTAATCCTGTCAAACACGGTTTTTAGAGCTTCCAACCCATAGGCCGAATTCGTCCATACACCACGATATTCGTGCGGGTCGCGTTGATCTGGAATGGAGTGGCATCGCCACCAAAAGGGAGATTGTCGAACCGTAGGATGGGTGATTTCACCCATCACTCCTCAGCAGAACCTAAGTTTAGAACCCCGACAATCCGCAAAAGAAGCACTTAAAACTATCAGCAAAAAATAGTGCCGTAACGTCACGATAGGGGCGGTGGCATGAGCTTTAGTTCGCAAAGCCACATCACAAAAAGACTTTTTGACTGGCTGTTCAAAAATGACGCAGAACGCGGATTTCTTCCCCGTTGGCACTTGATCATTCTTTCATATGTACGCTGCACCGCTGCGGGTGGCCACTCACGGAAACACGGTCCTTGAGCCGACGTCCACCGCACGCTCGGATCGGCCCGCAGCGGAACATTGCAACGAATATTCAGTTTTAACAATTTCGAGAAACCCAACACGCACGGTGAAAGATATGTTTTTCAAGTCGATCTTAGACCACATTTTCAAATCAGCGGAGCAGGAAAATTCGGTGCCAAAAGAGCTTGCCGGGAAAACGCAAATTGCGAACTCTGGAGCGGTTAACAAAAAGGAACTGACTGTGCTTTTTGGAGATGTTCTGAACGAGAAGCAGGTTCGGAGTGGTGAAAACCAACAGCCAGTCGGCCAGTCGCAAAAGTAACTGACTTCCGTAGACTGTTGTAAGGCACAGATCGAGAACGCGCGGACAACGTGACTTGTGTTGTGAGAGGCTGAACTCCGACCGGCTGCTTAAGGCTCACAAATGGTCTGGAGAAGCTTAGAATAACAGCCGCACACGCCAGTCAAACCGTATTACCGATATCTACGTTGTCACTCATTTCAATCAGGCTATTTGAGGCCCGGAATCAAATACGTTGGTTCCGGGCTTCAATCTAAGTTCTTACCGCGCAAACTTCTTATGCTTCAACCGCTTGGGCTCCAGCGCATCCGGTCCAAGGCGGCGCTTTTTGTCCTCTTCGTAATCCTCGAAGTTGCCCTCGAACCATTCCACATGGGCATCGCCCTCGAACGCCAGAATATGCGTGCAGATCCGGTCCAGGAAAAAGCGGTCGTGCGAGATGACCACGGCGCAGCCGGCGAAATCGACCAGCGCGTCTTCCAACGCACGCAGGGTTTCGACGTCCAGATCGTTGGTTGGTTCATCGAGCAGCAGGACGTTGCCGCCCTCTTTCAGCAGGCGGGCCATGTGGACGCGGTTGCGCTCACCACCTGACAGAAGCGAGACCTTTTTCTGCTGGTCGCCGCCCTTGAAGTTGAAGGACGAGCAATAGGCGCGGGAATTGACCTGCGCATCGCCCAATTGGATGATCTCGGCACCGCCGGTGATCGCCTCCCACACAGTGTCGTTGTCTTTCAAGTCGTCGCGGGACTGGTCGACATAGGACAGTTCGACCGTGTCGCCCAGCGAGATGGTGCCGCTGTCGGGCTGTTCCTGACCGGTGAGCATCTTGAAGAGCGTTGATTTACCGGCGCCGTTGGGGCCGATGACGCCGACGATACCGCCGGGGGGCAGGGCGAAGTCCAGCCCTTCGATCAGTTGCTTGTCGCCCATATGTTTCGACAGGCCTTCGACCTCGATCACTTTGCCGCCAAGGCGCTGGCCGTTGGGGATAACGATCTGGGCGCGGGTCAGCTTTTCGCGCTCGGACTGGTCTGCCAGCTCGTTATAGGCGTTGATCCGGGCCTTGGATTTGGCCTGACGGGCCTTCTGGCCCTGACGCATCCAGTCCAGTTCACGCTGCAGGGTTTTCTGCTTGGACTTGTCCTCGCGGGCTTCCTGCTCCAGCCGTTTGGCCTTTTGTTCCAGCCATGCGGAATAGTTGCCCTCGTAAGGCAGACCCCGACCACGGTCGAGTTCAAGGATCCAGCCGGTGATGCTGTCCAGGAAATAGCGGTCGTGGGTGACGATTAGGATGGTGCCCTTGTAGTCGATCAGGTGTTGTTGCAGCCAGGCGATGGTTTCGGCGTCCAGGTGGTTGGTCGGTTCATCGAGCAGCAGCATGTCGGGGGCCTGCAGCAGCAGTTTGCAGAGCGCGACGCGGCGTTTCTCACCGCCCGAAAGGTTGGCGATGTTGGCGTCGTCGGCCGGGCAGCGCAGCGCCTCCATCGAGACGTCGATCTGGCTGTCGAGGTCCCACAGGTTCCGGCTGTCGATCTCGTCCTGCAGCTTCGCCATCTCATCAGCGGTTTCGTCGCTGTAGTTCATCGCCAGTTCGTTATAGCGATCAAGGATCGCCTTCTTTTCGGCCACGCCCAGCATGACGTTTTCACGAACGCTGAGGGTTTCATCCAGTTTCGGTTCCTGCGGCAGATAGCCGACCTTGGCACCCTCTGCGGCCCAGGCCTCGCCGGTGAAGTCCTTGTCGAGGCCCGCCATGATCTTCATCAGCGTCGATTTACCGGCGCCGTTGACGCCGACAACACCGATTTTCACACCGGGGAGGAAGCTCAGGTGGATGTTTTCAAAGCATTTCTTGCCACCGGGATAGGTCTTGGAGACACCCTGCATGTGGTAGACGTATTGATAGGCGGCCATGTCGCGTCCTCTGGGTCGGGGAAATCAGGTTGGGCGGGGTGATAGCGGATGGTTGTAGGTGTAGCAATCACTCAAAGTCAGGAAGAACAAAGGTATCGAAGCACGACGCGAGAATGTCGCGAATTACCTGAGTTGGTTCTTCGCCCTTGAAATACTCAGATGTTGCTTGATTTGTGCCTTGCGTGATGTCGTTTTCTGCTAAACCTAACGCCAATCGCCAAATATAATGGGCCTCGGTTGCGAAGGTGCTATTCCGATCTCGATCGCGAATACTGAATACTCCTATTACCTCGCTAAATCTCAGCGTCCGCAATCTCACCTTTGAAAACAGATCAGGGGCCGCTATCTTCAATACACAAAGACCAGTGAATAGGTGCAACGAAGCCGGACTTGCGGTCTTGGGGCCCGGTGAGATACTGGCCAAAGTGGCTAACCGCTCAATGTCGCGTAGACCCAATTGTGCGTGATGATCGACCAGCTTTAGGTAGTCTTGAAGCCATTCACACTTCCAAGACTGAATTAGTTCAGTTTCACTGGCGACATGATCAAAATACTTGATGTAGTTAGCAAAATTTTTGTTTCTCGGTTTTGGCCCGTTAATTGGCGCGACTACAGAAACAAATTTTTGTAGATACTTTGATGCTTCCATTTCGCTGCCGTACCGAGCATGAACGCTATTTTGTAGTTCCTTTAGGTTCGCTCCTAGGACAAAGTGCACCCCGTCCACGTTGAAGAAGTGCTTTACGATTTCAAGTAACGAAAGAGCATAATCAGGGCGACAACGATCCAGCTCATCAATCACAACGACGAGTTTTCGAGTTGGTACTTTGTCCTCGTCTGGCTCAGTCAAATCAATCAGCGCTTGACTAAAGCTCTCCATCGCAGCCCGTTTTCCTCTCTCTCTATTCCAGAAATTGGCAACGGCCCCGTCAAGCTCGCGCGAAGCTGTTTCAATCGCAGCGTCTGCCAATTCGTCCGCTTTGCTCACAAGACCCGCGGTGGCGACTGAAACCCCGGTACGAACAATTGCTCGGCCGAGGGCAGGGGCGACTCGCTTGGCTTTACTCCAAGCCATCTGAGCGGTTTTGTCATCCGTGTCTTCAAACCGTTCGGCAATCGCTCCGGTCAGTGCAATCAAAGGATCGTCAAGAAAGTCATGCACGAACGCGTCGAAATAAACGGTTTGGGTCGTGTTCCCATCACGTTTCAGATGCTCACCAACCCAACACTTCAGGAACAACGATTTGCCGGATCCCCACGCGCCGTCCAAAGCAATCACAAGTGGGTCATCGATGCGCTCGACCAGTTCCGACAGTTTGTCGCCAGTAGGTTTGCGTGAGAGTTTGTCGTGCTCGTCAAACCCATCTTCGTATAGCTTGATGTTGGGTTCGGGGATGGTCAGACGCATGTTTGGCTCCAATGCACAAATCAATCAGCGCCACTATTAGCGGCTGCCTCGGGAACAGCCAGACTGCTAGATGAGGGGAGGTGTAAAATTTTGGGAGCCTTTGATGTCCTTGAAAGATCTCATTGTCGGTTGGACGCAGCCGGGGCGTGTCGAATGGATTGGTCTGCGGCCCGAGCGGCGGATGGGGATAGTCTCTGTGGATGAGGCCATGATCTCAACCGATGGGTTGAATGGTGATCGAGGCCGCGCGGGAAAACGGGCGGTGACTCTGATCCAGCAGGAGCATCTGGCGGCGATTGGATCGTATCTCGGGCAGGGACCGGTCTCGCCCGATATCCTGCGGCGCAATCTTGTTATCTCGGGGATCAATCTGGCTGCGCTTAAGGGGCGCGAAGTGCAGGTGGGCGAGGCGATCCTACGCGTTACTGTGATCTGCGCGCCGTGTAGCCGGATGGAGGAGGCGCTGGGCAAAGGCGGCTATTCCGCCGTGCGGGGGCATGGTGGGTGGTGCGCCGAGGTGATGCGGCCGGGGCGGGTCACGTTGGGCGATGAGGTTCGACCGATTGATTGACAACGTTGTCCAGTTCTGAACATCAGCAAGGCATGGATCGTTTTAGTATTCCATACGCGCGGCCCGGGCAGGTCATTGGGCTGTTCGGAGGATCGTTTGACCCGCCGCACCAGGGGCATGTGCATGTCACGCTTGAGGCGATGAAGGCGTTTGGCCTGGATCGGGTGTGGTGGCTGGTGTCTCCGGGCAACCCTTTGAAGGCGCGGGGGCCTGCGCCGCTTGCGCAGCGAATGGCGGCGGCGCGTGGGCTGATGCAACACCCTGGGGTCGAGGTGACGGATATCGAAGCGCAGACTGGGACGCGGGCCACGGCGGATACGTTGGCCGAACTGCGGCGTCTTTATCCCAAAGTGCGGTTTGTCTGGATCATGGGCGCGGATAATCTGGCGCAGTTCCATAAGTGGAAGAATTGGCGGTTGATCATGGACAGCGTGCCTGTCGGTGTGATTGCGCGCCCCGGCGACCGGATTTCTGCGCGAATGTCCCCTGCTGCGCGGCTTTACGCCAAGTACCGCATAGATGGGCAGGCGCGGCGTCTGCTGGGGCGCGCCGATGCGCCCGCGTGGTGTTTCGTGAACGTACCGATGGTCGATGTAAGTTCCAGCCAAATCCGGGAGCGCGGTGGCTGGGGCGCTGAGGTGTTGCCGGAATAGCCCCATGCGCGCATAATCTATATCTGTGGTTGTGCGTATTTAGTCTGTGAGATTTTATTCGACTTATGACTGATCGATTTTCTCGACGTGGATTTTTAGCAGGGCTGGGGGCAGCTTTGATCCCTTCTGCTGTGCTGGCCGAGGCGCCTTTGGTCTCGTTGCGCCCTCAATTGCGAGGCGACGTACCGACCGGGGTCGAGCGACTTGTCCAAGCGGCCGGGTTACGTGGTGAGGTGGTGTTCGCGGTGGCGGATGCAACAACGGGCACGCAGCTGGAAGAGTTCAGCGGCGATCAGGGGCTGCCGCCGGCAAGCGTGGCCAAGGCGCTGACAGCTCTTTATGCGTTGGATGTCTTGGGGTCGGACTACCGGTTCGAGACCGCCCTGATGGCGGATGGACCGATCGAAAATGGTATCCTGAAAGGTGACTTGATCCTTGTGGGAGGTGGCGACCCGCTGCTGGACACCGATGCGTTGGCCAATTTGGCGGCGAATTTGCGCGAGGCTGGGATTTCCGAAGTTCAGGGTGCGTTCAAGGTTTATGAGGGGGCGCTGCCTTATGTGTTCAGTATCGATCCGGGGCAGCCGGATCATCTGGGCTATAGTCCTTCAATCAGTGGCATATCGTTGAATTTCAACCGGGTGCACTTTGAGTGGAAACGTGATGGTACCCGCTATGACGTGTCCATGGATGCGCGCAGCGCGCGGTACAAACCGTCGGTCGATGTGGCCTCTATGCAGATTGAGAAACGAAAAGCGCCTATCTACACCTATGAATCCAGCGCGCGGCAGGACCGCTGGACCGTGGCGCAAGGGGCGCTTGGTACTGGTGGGGCGCGGTGGTTGCCGGTGCGCAAGCCTGCGCTTTATGCGGGGGATGTGTTCAGGACGCTGGCGCGCGCGAATGGGATCCAATTGGGTCGCGTGCAGGTCATGCGCGAAACACCGAAGGGAACCTTGCTTGTGGTGCATCACAGTGACCCGCTGGATAGTATACTGCGCGGCATGTTGAAGTATTCGACCAACCTGACGGCTGAGATGGTTGGTATGGCGGCCTCGCAAGCGCGCGGCGCCAACTTGCAATCATTGGCGGATTCTGCGGCCGAGATGAACCGTTGGGCGACCGAGACATACGGTGTGACTGGGATCGCCATGGTGGATCACTCGGGCCTGGGTGATGCGTCCCGAATGGCACCGGGAGATTTGGTAACAGCTCTGGTTGCTGCGAAACAGGCGGGCGCATTGAAACCCTTGCTGAAAAAATTCACCCTTGCGGACAGTCAGGGACGGCCCGTTCAAGACCACCCGATCAAGGTTGATGCTAAAACCGGTACGTTGAACTTCGTATCCGGCCTTGGAGGTTTCATCACAGCGCCGGGCGGTTCCGAACTTGCCTTTGCGATTTTTACTGCAGATGTCGACCACCGTGCCACGATTCCGCGCGCGCAGCGCGAACGACCACAAGGCGCGCGAAGCTGGAACAATCGCTCGCGCAAACTCCAACGCGCACTGATCGAGCGCTGGGGGTCTATGGCCGGAAGCTAAGATCAGGTAGTGTGACGTGCCCGAGCGCCGCGTTCGATCGCGGCGGCATGCAGGCGATCAATGCTCAGCTCGTAACGAATTTCTTCAAGCAGGCGCAGCTCGGATTCCGCCAACGAGCCGTCGGCGGCGGCCACATCACAGGCCAGCGCATAGGCGGTTTCGTTCAGCCGTTCGGGCAGGTTGTCACGGATCAGGCCGAACAGCGCATCCAGCCCGTCTTCTTGTTCAAACAGGTCAAACACAGTTTGCGAAACGCGGCGGGTTCGGTCGATGTCATACTCGGCAAAAACCGGCAGCATATTGACCGCGCCTTCGATCTTGACCAGCTCAGCGGTGCGGATGGTCTCATCAGACGCAGAGATCGCAACCATGATCGCAACAAGGCAATCCTGTGGGGACATTGGATGGGGTACTTGTTCGGTCATGGTGTCGTCCTGATTAGGCTTTCTGCGTCAGCACGATAGGTGGGCAAGCGGGCAGGTTCAACGGGTTTCGCTTCGGCGAGGCTAGAGAATGGGCAAAGGACCGCGCGTTTTGGTTTGCCGCAGTACAAAATTGCTGCGTGTGTCGCGCACAAGGCCGGATTTCAATAGTCGCTGCATAATGAAGTGCTCAAGTTCCTCTGGGGTTTTGGCGTAGACTTTCAGAATGAAATCATGATCTCCGGTGATCGAGGCACACTCGACGATCTGAGGTTCGGTTTCAATCAGGCGCAGGAACGCATTGATGCTGTCCTCTTGATGTTCGCGCAAAGCCACGTGGACATAGGCGATGGCGTTCAGCCCAACGGATTTGGCGCGCACCTGCGCTGTGTAGCCAGAGATTATATCAGTGGCCTCAAGGTCGCGCACTCGCCGCCAGCACTGCGACGCGGATAGCCCTGTGCGATCTGCTAGGTCCTGCATGGACTGGCGGCCATCCATTTGAAGCTCTTGCAAAATGGCGATGTCGGCAACTTGAAGCGTTTGTTTCATAAAAAATCACTCCGCGATATGTATTTGCCAAAACTTTCAGATTTATCTGCGACTATAAACCAATTTTCTCAATCCAAGGGGGTAAACTCTTCACAAGGAGAAAAAGTGATGCCCAAGTCGACCAAATATATCGCCAAGATCGCCGATGCGCGCGGCCATATCTCGTACACGTCAGAAGAGGATGCGGTTTGGGCCGACCTTTACGCAGCCCAAGAGGAAAATGTTCAGCGCTATATGGCGCAGGACTATCTGGACGGGTTGAAAAGACTGGATCTGCCCAAAACCACCGTGCCGTCTTGTGCCGATATCTCTGAACGGCTTCTGGATATGACCGGCTGGCGGGTCCAACCGGTGCCTGCGCTGATCGGGTTCAAGACTTTTTTCGGCATGCTGGCGGACAGGGTCTTTCCCGCCGCATCCTTTATCCGCTCGCGCGAAGATTTCGACTATATCGAAGAGCCTGACATCTTTCACGAGATTTTCGGTCATACGCCCCTGCTGAGCGATCCCCGCTTTGCGGCTTTCAGCCATGCCATTGGGAAGGCCGGGGTACAGGCCAGCGACAAGGATTACTCTTGGCTGATCCGACTGTACTGGTTCTCAATCGAATTTGGTCTGCGTCGTCAGGATGGTGAGATCAGGGCACTGGGCTCAGGGCTTGCGTCTTCGCCGACCGAGCTTGTCTATGCTGTCGAGAGCGATATCCCCGATCGGGACCCGTTCGACATTATGGCAATCCTGCGCACGCCCTATCGGATCGACATGCACCAAATGGGCTATTTCGTGTTAAACTCACCTGAGGAGTTGTTTGCAGCTGCCGAGCGCGACCTGTTGCAGGACGTGCGCAAAGCTCAATCCCTTGGATTGCTGCCGAACAAGTTTCCGGAAAAAGCAACCGCAGCGGAGTAAACGGATCATGACCACATCAGGAGAAACCTGCAGTCTGTCGGACCGTACTTGTGTGCCCTGTTCCGGCGGCGTCCCGGCTTTGACTCGCGATGAGGCCAACACCCATTTTGCGGAGCTCTCGTCCGACTGGCAACTGGACGTGGATGCAAAGATGCTGAGCCGGCACTTCAAGTTCAAAGGCTTTGCCAAGGCGACCTATCTTGCAAATCTCTGCGCTTGGTTGGCCGATCAGCAGGGGCACCATCCGGATGTCTGCTTCGGGTGGGGATATGTGGATGTCAAACTGACGACCCACGAAATCGGCGGCCTCAGCGAAAATGACTTTATCTGGGCTGCGAAACTGGACCAGTTGACAGCTTAAATCGTCCTTTCCATCAGGAAAAACAGCGCGCTTTATTGACTCATGCTGCACCGGCACAATAGGAGGGGTCGGTCGGTTGCATCGGGCGACCGACACTGTTTTTCCCGATGGAGCAAATCTGATGTCTGAACTGCGTGAAACCGCGATGTCGTCCAAGGCCTGGCCTTTTGAAGAGGCGCGCCGGTTGCTCAAACGCTATCAGAAAGGTGCTCCGGAAAAGGGATACGTGCTGTTTGAAACGGGCTATGGTCCCTCAGGTCTGCCGCATATCGGCACGTTTGGCGAAGTGGCGCGAACGACGATGGTCAAACGCGCGTTCGAGGCGCTGTCGGACATCCCGACGAAGCTGATCTGTTTCTCGGATGATTTGGACGGCATGCGCAAGGTGCCAACCAATGTGCCAAACCCCGAGATTCTGGAACAGCACTTGCAGCGCCCGCTGACCTCGGTGCCAGATCCCTTCGGCACGCATGACAGCTTTGGCGAACATAACAACGCGATGCTGCGCCGTTTTCTGGATACGTTTGGTTTCGAGTATGAATTCTACTCGGCCAAGGAATTCTACGAGTCCGGACGGTTTGACGAGATCCTGAAGCGTGCGGTTGAGCGTTATGACGAGATCATGGCGATCATGCTCAAAAGCCTGCGGGACGAACGTAAGCAGACCTATTCGATCTTCCTGCCGCTGCACCCCGAAAGCGGGCGGGTCATGTATGTGCCGATGAAAAAGGTCTGTGCTGAGACCTACACCGTGACCTTTGACGATGAGACCGGTAAAGAATGGACGGTTCCTGTCACAGGCGGCCACGTCAAGCTGCAGTGGAAGCCGGATTTCGGCGCGCGCTGGGCTGCGCTGGGCGTTGATTTCGAGATGTACGGCAAGGAACACGCCACGAACGAAAAGATCTATGACGCGATTTGCCGTGCGTTGGGCGGGCGTGCGCCCGAGCATTTCTCGTATGAGCTGTTCCTGGACGAAAACGGTCAGAAGATTTCCAAATCGTCGGGCAATGGTGTGTCGATTGATGAATGGCTGACCTATGCGCCGACGGAGTCGCTGGCATACTTCATGTATCAAAAGCCCAAGACGGCGAAGCGTATGCATTTTGACGTGATCCCGAAAGCTTACGACGAATACCACCAGCAATTGCGAGCCTATCCAGGGCAGGAGCTGAAAGCGCAGCTGAACAATCCCGTCTGGCATATTCACGGTGGGGACGTTCCGGAATCCACTCTGATCGTTCCGTTTGCGATGTTGTTGAATCTGGCGTCGGTTTCCGGGGCCGAGGACAAAGAGGCGCTGTGGGGCTTTATCCGTCGCTATGCACCCGAGGCCACGCCCGACACCCATCCTGATCTGGATCAGGCTGCGGGGTTTGCGGTGCGTTACTTCAACGATTTCGTCAAACCCACCCGCCAGCACCGCGCGCCGACCGATCAGGAACGCGAAGCGCTGGAGGCTCTGAAAGCCGCGCTTGAGGCGTACGATGGCCCGGTCGAGGACGAGTCGCTGCAATCGGTGGTGTATTCCATCGGGCGGGAACGGTTCGACCCGATGCGCGGCTGGTTCACTGCGCTTTATGAGGTGCTGCTGGGTGCCTCGCAGGGTCCACGCTTTGGCGGGTTTATTGCCCTTTACGGCGTGCCGGAAACCATCGCATTGATCGACAAGGCTTTGGCCGGGGATCTGGCCTGATTTGACCTGAAACCGCATGGGCCTACTCTTTCAACAGGAGGTGGCCCCATGCGTCGTTTACTACTTGCTGTTTCGCTCAGTGCCGGACTGGCCACGGGCGCGTTCGCCCAAAGTGCCGAGATCGAGGCAAATATTGCGGCGCAAATACAGGCGTTTAAGGCGGATGACTTTGTCACGGCCTTTACCTTTGCAAGTCCCAACATCCAGAACTTTTTTGGGACGCCCGAGAACTTCGGAGCCATGGTCCGCAATGGTTATCCCATGGTTTGGAGACCTGCCGAAGTTCGCTTTCTGGAACTGCGAGAGGTTGCTGGCGCATTGTGGCAGAAGGTCATGATTACGGATGGCAATGGGCAATTGCACGTTTTGGATTATCAGATGATTCAGCAGGAAAACGGCTGGAAGATCAATGGTGTGCAACTTCTGGGAAACTCAGATCCGGCCGCTTGATGCAACACCACCGTCACGGTGATATGAGCGGCGGTTAATCCCTATTCGGTACTCAGACTTTTGCGTTCGGGCAGCCCCGGACACTGGGTTTGTGCGCGCGGTGACCTGCTGCGCGCAATTGGGAAAGGGATTTCTATGAACAAGGCAATCACCGACGGCATCGTCTTCATGCCGCCTGCTTTTGCGAATGGTCTGAGCGTCTGGTCCAGAGGCGACGGGACACCGGGTTCGCCAACCTATAACGGGGCACCAAATGGGGCATTCGTTCCGGCAGACCCGGATTTCGGCGGCTGTCTGGAAATCCTGAAAGTGCAGGCCACGCAACAGCTTCGCTATATGGGACAGACGCCCCTGATCCCGGGATGCTATTTGCAAATTAAAGCACGTGTCAAAGCCATCAGCGGTCCCTTGCCGCAGGTTCGTATTGCGGCCTGGGCTGGCGGGGCAGGTGACCTGCAGGTAAACGGTGTGGTCGAACAGGGACCGGTCACGCAGCTATCGGGCTATGGCACCGTCCATGAAATCACAGCTATCGTTGGCAATGGTCAACGCTCGGGCGTCGACATGCCCTGGGGCGTTGCTGCGCTTTATGGGCATTTTGGCTTAAATATCGATGGTGCCAATGGTTCGGTCATTCGGGTCGATGATATCGAGATTACCGATGTCACCAGTATCTTCTTGCGCGAAATGATCAGCACTGTCGACGTGCGTGACTATGGTGCAATCGGCGATGGTGTGGTCGACGATTCCGTAGCGTTCGAAGCAGCGGATCAGGCGGCTGGCGGTCGCAGGATTTATGTCCCGAAAGGCACTTATTTTCTGGCGCAGAACACGTCGATGTCGTCCGAGATAGATTTCGAGGGCACTATCAACATGCCCGACGACAAGATGCTGTTGCTGACAAAGAATTTCGACCTACCGGCTTACATCGCAGCATTCGGGGACGAGGAGCTTGCGTTCAAAAAAGCGTTTCAGGCGTTGTTGAACAATTCGGATCATGAATCGCTGGATATGGGCGGGCGCAAAATCTCGGTCACAGCGCCAATTGACATGGCCGCTGCCGTTCCGAACCGGCAGGGCGGTTTTTCGACCCGGCGCATCGTCCGTAACGGGCAGTTCGATGTCAAAAGCAGCGCGGCCTGGGATACCGAGACCTTCACCTCGGTCGCAACCTACAACCCGGCGGATTCGACCAAGCTGACCAATGTGGAGAACATCGCCAACATTCCGGTTGGCGCGCTGGTGCAGGGCAATGGTGTTGGGCGTGAAATCTATGTGCGCTCCAAGGATGTCGGTGCCGGAGAGATCAGGCTGAATGACCCGCTCTTTGATGCGGCGGGGACGCAAACCTTCACGTTCCAGTCGTTCAAATACCTGTTGGACTTCAGCGGCTTCAGTACGTTGCGCAAATTTGGCATGGAAGAGATCGAATTTCAGTGCAACGGCCGCAGCAGTGCGATCCGGCTTGCGCCGTCTGGCAGTACCTTCGCGGTGACGAATTGCTTTATCAGCCGGCCCAAAGATCGCGGCATCAGCTCGCACGGGACCGGATGTCAGGGGATGCTGATCGACAATTGCCAGTTCCTGTCGACCGAAGAATCCTTCAACGTGTCCGACCGCAAATCCATCGCGTTGAATGCCAATGCAAACGATATCAAACTACGGCACAATCGCGCCGTGCGGTTTCTGCATTTTGCTGTGTTGGCCGGATCCAACAACCTGATCTTAGGCAACCACTTTTTCCAGGGTGACAGCATTCCGAAGGGTATCCGCAGTGCCGGGCTGATCATGACCGGGACTTATAACAGCTCGACCATTTCCGAAAATTATGTCGACAACTGCTTTGTCGAATGGACCAACGAGCGGGATGCAAACCCGGTCTACACAAGCGGATATTCCTTCAGTTCGATGACAATTTCGGACAACATCTTTTATGCCAGCGAAGTCGCGCCGTGGTTCAGTCAGATCGTCATTCGCCCTCATGGGGCCGGGCACTATCTGAACGGAGTGGTCGTGACCGGGAACAAATTCAGGTCAAGCAGCGGTCGTATCGACCGGGCCGACCGCGTCGATACCAGCTTTGCCGATCTGAACCATTCGGCGCATCTGAACGTGATTTTCGAAGACAACACGTTCAATGGCATCAACGCAAAGGTGGAAAACCCGTTGCGGATCCGACGCTCGCAACAATCGGCATCTTCGGTTTGGACCATTCCTGCTGACGGCCGGTTGCCCTTTGGCGGCAAGGCACGCGGATGCGATGCGGTTACGGTGTTGGGGCCGCTCAGAAATGCGGGCGGGCAGATCGTTCATGCCACGCCCTATGTCGAGCTAGAGCAGGGCGCAAATCAGGACACCATCCAAATGCGCTGGCCTTTGCCCGTCAGTGGGTCGGTGTCGGCCATCATGCGTATGGAATACTAAGCGGCCCCCATCACGGGCGTCTTAGAATGTATTCCAGATAGCCAGCCTGATGCCCGTATTCTTGCGGGCATCATTGCGTTCCAAGCCCAGAACCCATGTGGTGGGGCTGTCCTTGGTGCGGATCATGATTGAGGGCTTGATCCTCCAGTGCAGGGGGTGGTCGCTTTGGTACGCGGTTTCGATCTGCAGCAGGGGGTTAATAAGGCGCGGGGATGACAGGCCTGCAGTAAGGTCCAACTTGCGATATACCGCATCATGCGTTCGAAATTCCAGTGCAGCGTCAATGGCGATCCAGCCATTGCCCCAGCCGGTCTGAAACCCCTTGCCGTACGAGAGCGTGGCTTTGTACAAGGCCCAGGCTCGCATCTGGCGATGATGGGCACCGATTGCAATCTCGGCAGCAAAGCGCCCTGACTTTTCGAATTCGGCGACAGGCAAGCGGGCAAACACCAGAGCATGCCCATAAATGTCGCGGTGCTCTTCAACGTCCAGGCCAAGCGTTAGCTTCTCCCGCAACCCGTACTCGGCATAAAATGACCCTTTGTAGTCGTATCCGTAATCCGGTTCCTTAAACGCCGTTACGGCAGTCGATACAAAAGCTGCGCCCTTGTCCCGCAACCAAGCGCCAGACCAGGCTGGTGAGGCTGCCAACAACAAAATCAGAAGGATTGAAACCTGGCGCATGCGCGCAGCATCCGCCAGCATGGTTAACGGATCGTTAGGATTTGGCCGAATTCTGCAGGAATTCTATGCCGCTGAATGACAAAGGAAACACAAGACCTTTTCAAAACCTATGTTAAGTTTGAAACAGATAGAGGAGAATCCAGATGCCGAAGATTGCCAAAGACGCCAGCGTCCAGACAGTTATCACGACCTTTGAGATGACGCCCGGCACCTGCCAGGACTTGCTGGAAGCTCTGACGGACGCTTATGCGGAATTCATCTCGAAACAGCCCGGATTTGTCGCTGCGGGACTGCACGTGAATGACGCGCAGACGCGGATCGCGAACTATTCGCAATGGGAACGCCGCGAGGATTTTCTGGCCATGCTGCGCACCACGGAAATGCGAAACCGCAATCGGCAGATTAACGAGCTGTGCAAAAGTTTTGAGCCGGTGATGTATGAGGTGGCCGGGACTTTTGGTGGAGCCTGATCTGAATCAATGCCTAACAGCCTGAGATGGTGCAGGATTCAGGCGTGAAAACGGAGGTGCGCGTCATGTATCACAATATTCTTGTCCCCATTTCCTTTGATGCCGAAAGAGATATCTCGGGGCCGTTGAAGCTGGCCGAAATACTGGCGACATCGGATGCGCAGGTCACGTTGCTGCACGTGGTCGAACACATCCCGAGTTACGCCATTTCCTACATGCCGCCAGAGTATCTGGCCGAGGCACGCAAGGCGCTGCAGATGGAACTGGACGCGCTTGCCGAAAAACTGCCCAACGCCAATGGTGTTCTGGTCGAGGGTCATTCGGGCCGGACAATTCTTGATTGGGCGGTCGAACATAAGCCCGACCTGATCATCATGGCGTCTCACCGTCCCGGGATGCAGGATTTGTTGCTGGGTTCTACGACCAACCATGTGGTGCGCCATGCGGCCTGCGCCGTTCATGTGGTGCGCTGATCGGTCCAGATATCGGTTGGGGCAAGGCGCCATGCCTTGCCAAAGCCGCCGTTCAAAACGGCATCGGAAATGGTGAACGTGACAAACCCGAAATCGGTGAAGTCCGCATAAAGCTTGGCTTTGGGCCTCCGGCTCAGATACCGGGCGCGCAGCGCGGCGTGTTTCTCTGTCTTTCTGGCGACGAGCTGCGCGTTGGCATGCAGCGTCAGCCTTGGGTGCGTCAACGGATCGCCTGTATCACCGGGCTCACCAATCAACAGCGCACAGGCCGGATTGGTGGTCAGTGCCCGGGTATGGTCGGCCAGGGTTGAGATCAACGTGACCGGCCGCGCTCGATCATCCGTTGCAAGGGCTACGCGCGACACAGAAGGTAACGCCGTATCAGGGTGCAACACGGCCAGCGCGCCGAACGTCGCGTTTTCGATCAGGTCGCGGGCCATTTGGCAGGCTGTTTCATCAACCGGGCGATACGGGTCGGTTTTGGTCATCGGTATTTTAGCCTTGGGGGTACATCCGGATGCAACATTATCCGCATAGCGACCTATACGCGAGAGGGACATTCGGGTCTCGGTTTTGCCACAAATCCGGGTTAGGTGTCCGGTATGGCGCTCAATGATTCCGAGCAAGGCTCGAATAAGAAAAACTCAAGAGCCGCAGCGCGACATCGGCGCGCGGATGCGCAGCGCAGACGGGCGCTGTCGCCTTTTCGTATTATTATCATGATCCTTATGTTGCCCGCGACCACTGCGGCGATCGCGGTGGGTGTTTTTTTGCGGACATCAGAATTCGAAGGCCCCGATGCCCTGTTGCATCTGGTGGCCTTGGCTGGCTGCCAGGCCGCCGAAGCCTTGGTGCCGGGGCCGTACTGGGACGGTGAGCCGGGATACCACACGCGCAACGATACGGATGGAGATGGTGTGGCCTGCGGGGCGACGGCTCCTCAGTTCGCAATCCCCCAACCGGCTGCGGACCCTCAACCGGCTGCGACGGCGCCTCAACGGCAGGTGGGTTCGGCCAAGTTCGTCCGGCCCTGATCACCTCGATCCGAAACATTCGAATCTATGCTATAGTGCGCGTGACGCGCCGCTTCGGCCGTCAGTGGGGGATTTCGCCCTGAAAGGGAGGAAAGTCATGTTTGCACGTATTACGCAGTTCAAAATGAAGCCTGGCATGCGGGATGCTGCCGAGGCCAAAATGAATGAATTGAAAGATCAGATTATGGGCATGGAAGGCATGCACAGCTTTACCAATGTCATGAATGAAGACGGTACCGGATTTGTCGTCGCAGTTGTCCAAAGCGAGGAAACATCAAACGCGAACGCGTCCAAAGTGGCCAAACTTTGGGGACATTTTGCCGAGTTTCTCGAAGGTCCGCCGTCGCCTGCAGGGTATGACGTCGTGGTCCACTGGGACAAGGGATAATACCTCGCCCAGCGCTTGCCAAAACACACGCAATCGCCAAAATTGGGCTGATGACCCGCGATGAATTCAACAGCTTTTGTGCCAACCTCAAGGCCACCACCCATGTAGTGCAATGGGGCAATGCGGATGTATGGAAAGTGGGTGGCAAGGTCTTTGCGCTCTGTGGCTGGAATGACGGCAAGGATGCCTTCACCTTCAAGGCAACCGATCTGGCCTTTGAAGTGCTGGGGGGCGAACCCGGCATCCGCCCAGCGCCCTATCTGGCGTCGCGGGGTATGAAATGGCTACAGGTCTATGACGAACGCGGCATGAGCGATGCGTCGCTGCGCGAGCATATCGTGACGTCCTATGATCTGGTCGTGGCCAAGCTGACCAAGAAATTGCGGGCGGAATTGGGTGTTTAGCCCTTCATCGCCTGCAGCAATTCCAGCAGTTGTTTTCGGTCGCCGTCATCCGTGTAGTCACCGGTAGCCAGACGCTCGGCAATGCGCAGGCGCAGGCGTTCCTGCTGGGTGCGCACCTCTTCGCCTGCGGTCTCGGCCAGAGTTTTCATGATCATCGCCACCGCCTGTTGCCGCTTGGTAGTGGGGTTGGCGATATAGTCGACGAGGCTCTGTTGCCCGGAATCGAGGATGTTTTCGGCCAGATCACGCAGTTGATCGCCATTGGGCAGCAGCGGGGCGGGGGCGTCCGCGGGCGGTAGGATTTCCGGCACGCTGCGCGGGGTCTCGGCCAGAGCGTTTGCGCCGTCGACAAAGGCCTCGGTAATCATCCGCGTGATCTTGATGGCGCGCGGGTCCTTGAACAGGGCCGAGGCGATGGCCACGCCGTAATCCGTATAGACCCACGGATTGACCCGCCGCCCACCACGTCCTTTGGGTTTTGAGATCACATTCTGTGATTGCAAATCGGCGACCTCGGCATCGGTCAGCCGAAAGCGGTAGCCCTCGAACAGGTCCTTGTTGCGCGAGACGGCCTGATTGAAGGCGCTGACGGATTTTTCGTAGAACTGCGCCAGATCCTCGGCCAGCACCACGCGGGTGCCGCGCACCCGGTGAATGGCGCTTTGGACCTCTTGCGTGCTGGGCAGATTTTTGGGTTTCGTCATGGCAACCGATTGGAATCACAATTTGTGATTTCAAACGTGGAGGAATGCGCGCTGGGCTGCAAGTTTGAAGCGTGGGGGAGCGCGATGGATGTATCGGAAGCTCGGTCCACGGTTGCCTTAAGAACTATCCACTAAATTGCGTCGGCTTTGCTTGCAGTAGAACCTGGCCAATTCAGGATTGCCCCGACCAAACCGAGAGTCAGGCGGCAACGAAACCCAGTCCCGCTGCCTATAGCTCCAAAGATAGGGCCAGTCGCTAGAATCACATGCGTAACCATGGGGATTTCTGTTGTCCGAATAACCTTCTCTGGCGGATCGAAAAAAAGAGTATTGCTCGATGACTAGTAAGTCGGCTTCTTTTGCTTGTGACGCCATTCGCTCTTTCACAATTGAGTTCTCAATTGAGGCGGGTACAAAAACGGCCAAGATAGAACCTGCAAAAGTGACCAAAACTCGTGTAATCCTTGCGGTCATGAATACGAGAACCAGTGTTGCCATCAAGACTACTAGGGCGCCCACCAAAAAGTAGTTAAGGTTTGCGGCAACGAGATCTGGAAGCGCATAAAACCAGACGAAGGGCCACAAAAACAGTGTCAGTAGGTGCGAAAATGGATCGCCTATCGGGTTGCCAAAGCACAGTATTGCAGTAATTGAAAACGCAGATGCCAGCAAAAAAATGGATCGAACGATTGTCGGTTCTCGCTTCCCGGTAAAAACACTGAGCCATACCCAAATTGTTGTTATGCCTATGCTGAGCGCGAGAAGAAAAAACAGGCAGATGGCGACTATAGCACCCATGAGATCGAACAACTTTTAGTTAAATGTTTCGATTAAACAGCTCACAATTTGTTCGCTTTAGGGCTACTGCTTCCGCCGCTTCACATTCCCACCCCGCTGCCCCGGCCTGCCAGCCGTTGACCGTCCGCGCGATTTCACCGCGTCCTCCGAGGCTTTCTCGACCGCCCATTGGCGCGCCATGGGGTCGTCGGCGACGGCGAGGTCGACCGCTTCCAGACGTTTGATTTCATCCCGGATGTTGGCAGCCTCTTCGAATTCAAGGTTCTCGGCGGCTTTGCGCATCTGGTCGCGCAACCCGTCCAGATGGGCCTCGAGATTCGCGCCGTGCATCGGTTTGTCGATGGTGGCGGTGACGCGGTTCATGTCGACGTCGCCCTGATAGAGACCGGCCAGAACGTCCTCGACATTTTTCTTCACCGTCGCAGGCGTGATGCCGTTTTCCTCGTTATAGGCGATCTGTCTTGCGCGGCGGCGGTTGGTTTCGTTCAGGGCGCGCTCCATACTGCCGGTGACCTTGTCGGCATACATGATCACACGGCCATCGGCGTTCCGCGCGGCGCGACCGATGGTTTGAACCAGTGAGGTTTCGGATCGCAGGAAGCCTTCCTTGTCCGCGTCCAGAATGGCGACCAGCCCGCATTCGGGGATATCGAGCCCCTCGCGCAGCAGGTTGATGCCGATCAGCACGTCGAACGCCCCCAGACGCAGGTCGCGCAGGATTTCGATACGTTCCAGCGTGTCGATATCCGAGTGCATGTAGCGGACCTTGATGCCCTGTTCGTGCATGTATTCGGTCAGATCCTCGGCCATGCGTTTGGTCAGGGTGGTGACCAGCGTGCGATAGCCATCGGCGGCGACCTTGCGCACCTCGTCCAGTAGGTCGTCGACCTGCATGCCGACAGGGCGGATTTCGACCTCGGGGTCCAACAGGCCTGTTGGGCGGATCACCTGTTCGGTGAAGACACCGCCGGTCTGTTCGATCTCCCACTTCGCAGGCGTGGCGGAAACGAAGACAGATTGCGGGCGCATGGCGTCCCATTCCTCGAACTTGAGGGGGCGGTTGTCCATGCAGGACGGTAGGCGGAAGCCGTGTTCGGCCAGCGTGAACTTGCGCCGATAGTCGCCCCGATACATGCCGCCGATCTGCGGCACGGAGACGTGGGATTCGTCGGCGAAGACGATGGCATTGTCGGGGATGAATTCGAACAGCGTCGGGGGCGGCTCACCCGGTGCGCGGCCGGTCAGATAGCGCGAGTAGTTTTCGATCCCGTTGCAGACGCCAGTGGCCTCAAGCATTTCCAGATCGAAGTTGGTGCGCTGTTCCAGACGTTGGGCCTCCAGCAGCTTGCCCTCGCCCACCAGCTGATCCAGCCGGATGCGCAGTTCCTTTTTGATCCCAATGATCGCCTGGTTCATCGTCGGTTTCGGCGTCACGTAGTGCGAGTTCGCATAGACGCGCACCTGCTCCATCGACGCAGCACGTTCGCCGGTCAGCGGGTCGAATTCCGTAATGGTTTCCAGCTCCTCGCCGAAGAACGAGAACTTCCAGGCGCGATCCTCAAGGTGGGCAGGCCAGATTTCCAATGAATCGCCGCGCACGCGGAACGAGCCGCGCTGAAACGCCTGATCGTTACGGCGGTATTGCTGAGCCACCAAATCGGCCATGATCTGGCGCTGGTCGTATTCGTTGCCGACCTTCAGGTCCTGCGTCATCGCCCCGTAAGTTTCGACCGAGCCGATACCGTAGATGCACGAGACCGAGGCCACGATGATCACGTCATCGCGTTCCAGCAGCGCGCGGGTGGCCGAGTGGCGCATCCGGTCGATCTGTTCGTTGATCTGGGATTCTTTCTCGATATAGGTATCCGACCGCGCGACATAGGCCTCGGGCTGGTAATAGTCGTAGTAAGAGACGAAGTATTCGACCGAGTTTTCCGGGAAGAAGCTTTTGAATTCGCCATATAGCTGGGCCGCCAGCGTCTTGTTGGGCGCAAGGATGATCGCAGGGCGTTGGGTTTCTTCGATCACTTTGGCCATAGTGAACGTCTTACCGGTCCCCGTCGCGCCCAGCAGAACCTGTTCTCTTTCGCCGTCAAAGATACCGCTGGTCAGTTCCTTGATCGCAGTTGGCTGATCACCAGCAGGCGCGAACTCGGTATGCATGACGAACTGCTTGCCGCCTTCGAGTTTCAGGCGCGCGCGAACGTCATCAGCGGTCAGCTGTGTCTTGTCGGAATGGGCATAGGGCATAGGCAGGCTCCGGGTCAGGCCCTTACATTTGTTCTTATTTTGTCCAACTGCAAGGCCTGATCCGGTTCAGAAACTCAGTTTCAGTAATAGGCATACTGTGCATCGGGGATTTGAACCGATTGCACCTTGTCGGCCAGCGCTTTCAGATTGCTCTCCAGAACCCGGCCCATCATCGCCTTCATCAGCGTTTGACCCATCAGCCAGCCCAGCAGGCCATATTTCATCTGGTAATCCATGCTCCAGACGACTCGCGAATGGCCATTCGCGAGGGGTTCGATGGTGATGGCCGCATGTGCTTGGGTCAAAGGCATCGCCGGCATCTCTGACAAGCGTACGCGATAGCCTTTGTTGACTTGCCAATCGGTCACTTCCTCGACCAGCGAGGTGCCGTTTTCAAAGTGGCAACGCCGTTTCGACCCGACGCCGTTTTGCCCAGTCGTCAGCGCATCCACCGAGGCGACTTGTGGCGCGAATTCGTCGATATGCATGAAACGGCTTAGAATGGCCCAAACGGATTCGGGCCGGGCGTCGATTTCCAGGCTTTTTTCGTAGTGGATCATGTTGCTGTCCTCTTTGTGGGGTTGCGCGATCAATACAGGGCGCTGATGACAGTTTTTGACATCAGAACGTGCGCGGCCGCGACAATTCCGTTCTTGTCCCAGCGCACGCTCTGACGCATAAACAATCTCAGCCAATTGAGGACGGAGAGGCGACATGCGCGCACGGATTTACAAGCCTGCCAGGAACGCAATGACTTCGGGAATGGCCAAGACCCGCAAGTGGGTTCTGGAATACGCGCCCGCGTCGTCGCGTGAGGTTGATCCGCTGATGGGCTGGACATCTTCCGACGATACGCAAACTCAAGTGCGCCTGAAGTTCGACACCAAAGAAGAGGCCCTGGATTATGCCAAAGACAATGGCATCGAAGTCCAGGTTAGCGAACCGCACAAACGCAAACCCAACCTGCGTTCGCGCGGCTATGGTGAGAATTTCGCCACCGATCGGCGCGCGCCTTGGACCCACTGAATGATCGAAATCCATGAGGCCGACCCGACCTCGGACGCGCTGCGCCCATTGATCGAGGCGCATTTCGCCCATGGCGAAACTGCCGGACCTGCGGAAAGCAACCATACCATGGATGCACAGGCTCTGGCTACCGAGGGCATCAGGTTCTGGGCCATGTTTGACGACGGACAGCCCGTCGGCTGCGGAGCGTTAAAGGCGTTACCTGACGGAACGGCCGAGGTGAAATCTGTTCACATCGCTTTGCAGGCGCGTGGACGCGGTCTGGCGCGTCGGATGATGAACCACCTGACAGATGAGGCCCGTATCCAAGGGATGGTGGCTTTGGTTCTGGAAACAGGTGCGGAACATCTGCCGGAATACGCGGCCGCCCGTAAGCTGTATGAACGGCTTGGGTATTCCTATTGCGGTCCGATTTTTGGATATGAAAGCGACCCAAACAGCGCCTTTATGCGCTTGGCTCTTGAACCCCGGAAGTAAAAACAGCAAGAAGGGCCCAGCGGTCCCGTAGCTCAACTGGATAGAGCAGCTGACTTCTAATCAGCAGGTTGAGGGTTCGAGTCCTTCCGGGATCGCCAACCATTATCCCCATTCCCGGCACCATCGCCGCATCGATCGCCTGATCTAAGCCGCCTTTCGTGGGCAGCTATCAATGTAAACGTGGGAACCTTCTGCATCCAACGGACGCGCGATCCGCAAAATATCGCCGTTCGCACTACCCCGTCGAGCGAAACTCTGCCGTTTAAGGCTTGCGCGCGTTTTTTCGACTGCAGTTTGTGGAAATCTGAACGAGTTTGCTTCGACGATTGCGCTGAATCAGGGGATGGACGATGTCGCAAGCCAGCACGCTTGAGCGTGAAATGCTTAATTTGATCAATGCAGAACGTGCATCGCGTGGCCTTGATTCTGTGCAACTGGAACTCCGCTTGAACGCTTCGGCCGAAGAGCATAGCCAGTGGATGCTGGAATCCGGTAACTTCTCGCACACGGGTGAGGGTGGTAGCTCGGCCACCCAGCGTATGCGCGATGCGGGTTTTGTTTTGTCCGGATCTTGGGCGACTGCCGAGAACATAGCCTGGCAAAGTCAGGGCGGAGAGCCGGGGTTTTCAGACGATGTCGTCGATTTGCACAACGCGCTTTTGAACAGCCCCAATCACCGCGCAAACATCCTGAATCCGAACTTGGCATACATCGGCATCGGGATTGAGATTGGTTCATTTGGTGGCATTCCTGCCGTCGTTGTGACCCAGAATTTTGCCCGCACCACGGCGAGTGTCCAGTTGGACACTGGCGCAGGATCGGATGCCGGCGGTTCCGATCCGATACCGGTCGTTCCCGATCCGGGCGAACCGGCAGATCCGGTTTCGACATCTTCGCAAGAGAATCTGTCATTTGGCGACGGGGATACCCTTAGAGTGACGCCGGAAGAACTGGATCAAAGTGTTATCAGCGGGTTTGGAGTGGGCAAGTCCCTCGTCATCGAAGGGGTTGAGCTTAGTCGGCCCAACATTCGCTTGACCGATAATTCGAACGTTGAATTAGATGTTGATGGTGACGGTAGGACGGATCTGACGATTTCGTTGGACGGCGGGCAGTCGGGCGGCGACTTTTTTGCCATCACCAAGGATGGAAACACCGTGGTCAGCTATGCTAAATTTCTGCCTGACCTTGCGCCCGGGGTCCGCGTCGACAGCAGCGTGATCGACGGCATCGTGAACAAATCCTTTCTCGAAGGCGATGGCGCGACGGATTTTCGGATACAGATGGTCGACCTCGGAACAGCTGACTTCAACAATGTCCTGGGCGTTTATGATATTCTAAGTAACGGCGAAATCGCTAATGTGCGCCTGCTGTTTGAAAACGCCAATGAAGCGAATGGCGCGGTAGAGCTAAGTAATTTGGCGGACGGAAACCGTCTAGGGTTCTTCATCGTTCAGGATGGTGCAGGTTGGGCTAATTCACTTTCAGACAGCGATGACTTGAATTTTGTTGCCAGCAACGGTGGCATGGCAGACATGGACGACGAATTTGATTTTGTTTTGACGGTGAACGGAAACTCTGCTGGCGTGACCACGTTTCATGCCGAAAAGGCGGCCTTGAACAGTGACGATCAGCAACACGCGCTTTCGGGTGTCGTGTCGGGTGGCCAGTCAATGACCATCGGTTTCGAGGACTTGACGGGAGGGGGCGACTCCGATTTCGAGGATGTCGTGGTCGACGTAACCAGGCTTGAGGATGACGCGCTTTCGGTGGTTTAAGTCTAATTGCCGAGTGCACGCTGATTAACGTGTTGTAATTCACTTTTGGCCCATACCGGTTACTCGGCCAAGTTTAACTATGCTGCGGTCGTGTCCCGTATTCCGGACATTCGCAGCAACTGTGCAGTCCGCGGCGTGCTGAGCTCATAAAACACGCGGCTTGTCGGACTTTCCCGAACGCGGCCCAAATCACTGCCGCTCATGCGCGCAATCAGGTGGTATCATTTCCGCAAAAAAGCCCAGGACTTGAACATCTTAATTTGATCGGATCTGACTACTACTATTTTTTGGTGCTTGTAATTGCGCGCCAGTCTTCCGGTGGAGGCTTGTCTAACAGGCTTTGGGCACGGGCCATCATTGCGACTGAGGCGGGATCTCCATTTCGTTTTCGGTCTGCAACTCCAAATGCGGCAAGAGCCTCTTCAAACCGCCCTGCCCGGTAGTGCGCAAGGCCTTGTTCATAAGTCTCTATCCAAGCAAATGACCTGCCACGCCCATCTGCCATCGCTATCAGTTCGTAGACCACAAGCTCTTCAACGCGCCCAAATACGGTTAGCGTGTCCAATTCGCGCACCACGATTGTGTCGGCTGCCCTTTGTCTCGTTTCCGGTCCAATGAGGATCAGCGTGCCATAATCTTTGTTGGCTCCTTCCAACCGGCTGGCAACGTTAACAACATCGCCAATCGCGGTGTAGTTCAACCGCTGCTCTGATCCGATATTTCCGACCAAAGCCTCGCCACTGTTCAGTCCAATCCTGACACGTAACGGATTGCCGGCATCATCTTGAATTCCGGACACCTCCACTGCAGCGACAAGGTCCAATGCTGCGCGGCAAGCGTTTTCAGCGTGGTTCACATCCTTGCGCGGCGCCCCCCAAAACGCCATCACAGCATCACCCATGAATTTGTCGATCGTCCCACCATTGTGAGCGATAGCCGTCGAGGCCGCGCTGAAGAAGGGCTCCATCAGTTGGGCAATCTTGGGGCCAAGTTTCTCGGACAGCCCAGTGAAGCCCGTGACATCGCAGAACAAAACAGAGATCTGCTTCATCTCTCCGCCTGGCTGTATCTTGATACCTTCAGCAAGCAGCATGCGCACGAGATCCGTGGGTACGTATTTTCGGAATGCCGACAAACCAGCTGCCATGCTAGCAGTGGCCGCAGAAAGATTGGCAAGCTCAGACAGTTTGGACGGTCTGCGCTCAATTTGTTCGACGTCAAAGCGCTCAATCTTACCGAGGTCTTCGGCGATGCGGGCCAACGGATTTGCCACGACTTTGCGGATCAGCCAGATCGCTAATCCGGTTGCGACAACTACCACAATGATCAAAACGTAAATCAGATTGATCAGCGTCTCGTCGATCCCCGAAAGAAAGGCCGCTTCAGGTATGACTGTGGCAACGCGCCAGCCGTAAAACCCCAGGGGCGTCAGCGCCACCGCATAAGGCACGCCATCAATGACGACACGTTTCGTCAATGTACCAGAGGCATTTGCTTGTGGGTCAGCCAACAGCCTTTCGCCCGAGATCATTGCGACTTCATAAAGCTTGCCCTCGCCCATGCGCGCCGGAGTAACCTCATCCGCTTCGGCATCGGGGACCGCAATAACCTTTCCATCGGCATTCAAGATAAACGCCGCGCCAAATTCGCCGGGCGCAAGCGTGGCAAGAAACCGTGACAAACGATCCGTTTCGATCGCAACTGCCAAAACGCCTTGTCGCGCTCTATTGACGTCTATCGGACCGGCAAAGGCGTAAACGGTTCTGTCACTATCCGGAAGGTCGCGCGCTTCGATCCACCCAGAGGAATTGAGGCCCATGAAGTTTTTAAACCAGGCGTGTTCGCGCGGATCATAAGATGTTTCAGTAAAGGTCCGCTCTTCGAACTGTATGTCACCGGGAATGAAGATGTAGCGGTCTTTCCGCAGCATCCGGTCGCGGATTCCCTCATCGATTTCAATCATCTCAAGCCCACCGTCACCCAGGCGATGTGACGCAAAAAAATTTCCATCAGGCCAACCGAAGAACATCCATGAGATATTCGGCTGCGCCTGCAATTGTGACAGGAAAACAAACTCCCGCTTGTCGGCCTGTCGCGTCGTGATGACGTTCTGAACAAAGATCGTACGTACGGCCGCCCAGGCGGCTTCGGCCGACCTGAGTGTCACACCCACCTCGATACGGACAGTGTTTGCGATCTGGCCGTTGATTTCTGCCGCAAGCATGCGGCTATTGTCGCGCGCGGTCGTCCACCACAGGGAATGGACAATAAACGTCGACACTCCGATAGACACAGCCACCAGAATTGACACCGCAATGCCTACACTAAATCGCAATTAAATCTCCGCCGAAAAGCTACTTGTTTCAGTATTGAATTGAGACAGCTAAGAGAGCAAAGTTTTCTTAAACCCAGACCCGAAATCTCACGCAACTGTTAGGCGGAAGCAAAGGACTCTGTTGAAGCGAGCGCCTTAACACTAAATGCCGTATCTAACCTTCGTAAATTTGCCAGACGATTCGCACTGTTGTGTCTGACGTCAGCGCCTACCGGACAGATTTGGGGTTTGAGCAACGGAGGATTTCTGGTTCATCGAAGCCGTTAAGG